>JAEWKL010000315.1 GCA_023386115.1 Pseudomonadota bacterium | reverse complement strand
GGCAGAGCCTGCGCGCCGCCGAGGATCTGTTGAGTCGCGTGACCGAGGCGCGGCGGTCGCTGTTCGCCCGGCGCCTGCTCGCCCCGAGCCCGAGCCCGCTCACCCCCGCCTTCTGGGGCGAGCTCCTCGACCGGGCAGTGCCGGAGATCGGCGAGAGGCTGGCGGATCTTCGGGCGCGGGCGGCAGAGAATGGCCTGGACGACGAGGAACTCCTCGGCGGGGCGTGGTGCTGGTCCTCGCGCTCATCCTCTATGGGATCAGCCGCTCGGCCGGACGACGCCTGGCGCGGCGCTGGCGCCGCCTCTGCGAGCGGACGGGCATCGGCCCGCGCCGGGCGGCGGCGGTCCACGCCGTCATCGAGCTCTGCGTCACGGTCGCCCCGGTGCCTGTGGCCCTCGCCCTCCTGATCCTGCTCAACGAGGACATGGACCTCTCGCCCGGCAGCGTCGATTCCGTGGCGGTGCGGCTGCTCGCGGCCATCGCCGGCGCGATCCTCGGCCCCGGCATCCTGCGGGCGATGGTGGCGCCGCGCGATCCCGCGATGCGGCTCCTGGCGGTCGGCGATCCGGCGGCCCGGACCATCCATCGCACCGGCACCGCGATGCTGCTCTCTTACGCGGCGAACCTCGTCTTCTCCGAGTTCGCCATCATGGCGCAGTTTCGGGCGGCGATCGGCGAGGCGGCGACGATCCTCGCGGTCCTCGCCTGCTGCGCACTCCTCGCCGGCGCGCTGGCGCGGCTCGCCCATGCCGAGCCCCCGGACGAGGCCGAGGTGGCGGCGATGCCGGCGGCCTCGCCCGTGGGGCTCCTCGGCGGGCTGGCGCCTCTCGCCTGGGCGGTGACGGCCGCCGCCTTCGCCTGCGCGCTCCTCGGCCTCACGGCGCTCGGCGCCTTCCTGATCGGCCGCCTCCTCGTCACCGGAATCCTGGTGGCCCTCGGCTGGATCGTGCTGATCGGTGTCGACGCGCTGTCGGTCGCGCCTGAGGATGTCGCCCGCTCACCCCGGCTGTCGCGGCTGTGCCGCACCTTCACCCTCCGGCCCGGGACGCTGGCGCTGGGCTCGATCGTGGTCTCGGGCCTACTGCACGCCGTCGTGGTCGGCGCGATGGTGTTCGTGGTCATCGGCCCCTGGAGCCTCGCCCATGGCGAGCTGAACCCGTTCCAGGACGCGTTCCTCGGCACCACCGTGGCAGATCTGCGCGGCTGGCTCGGCGCCGCCGGCCTCGCGCTCTTCGCCTTCGCGGCCGGCCTGCTGGCGACCCGGCTCGCCACCGGCTGGCTCGACCGGCGCTTCCTGCCCCATACCCGGCTCGATGCCGGGGCGCGCTACTCGGTCATCACGGTGGTGGGCTATGGCGGTCTCGCCCTGACGCTGGTGGTGGCGCTCGGCCAGCTCGGGGTGAACCCGCAGAGCCTCACGGTGATCGCCGGCGCCCTCTCGGTCGGCATCGGCTTCGGCCTGCAGAGCATCGTCTCGAACTTCGTCTCGGGCCTGATCGTGCTCGCCGAGCGGCCGATCCGGGTCGGTGACCTCGTCACCGTGAAGGGCGAGGAGGGCCGGGTGAAGAAGATCAGCGTGCGCTCCACCCTGATCGCCACCGGCGATCGCACCGATCTCGTGGTGCCGAATACCGACCTCATCACCTCGATCGTCCGCAACAAGACCCTCACGGACGACACCCAGCGCCTGCGCGTGCCGCTCATCCTCGACAAGGAGACCGACATCGCGGTGCTGCACGAGATCCTGCTGAAGGTGGTGGAGCGCCACCCCAACGTCGCGGCCCACCCGGCGCCGAGCGCCCTCCTGATGCGGATCGGCGAGCACGGTCTCGAATACGAGGTGCGCTGCTTCCTCGTCGATCTCGCGGCGAGCGACGCGACACGCAGCGAGCTGAACACGATCTGGCTGACGCTGTTTCGCCGCGCCGGCATCAAGCTCGGCGGGCCGCCGGCGGCCTGACCACCGGCGGCTCAGAACGTCCCGACGAGCGGCACGGCGGCCACGAGGGCGGTGGCGAGCACGAGGGCGAGGGCCAGAACCAGGGAGATCGCGCGTCCGGCTGCCGGGGGCTCCCCTGCCGTCCACGGTATTCGTTCGAGGTCAGACCTGGTCATGATGAAACTGCTTGCCGATGCGTGGGCACCCGAGTCGCAGTAGCATGTCCGGCAAGGCCTGCGGCGTCGCAAACAATGCAAGGCGTCTCAAAAATCCTGCCCGCGCATCTCACAATGACGTAACGGGATCGCGCAACGACCCGTGGCGCTCAGGGGATCGACGCGCCGGCGGACCAGATACACCCTCGCCTGCCACGTGACCGGGCCGATGCGCGCATAGCCGGCGGACGGCGCCGAGAACCATGGCGACTTCTCCGGACCCATCGCCGCCGACATGTCGGCCGTCGATGTCGACTCGCATGACGCGACGTCTCAAACAAACATGACCGTCCTTGACAGTGGATACCGCTAGGAAACACGCAGAACGATCCCCAAGGTCAAGCTTGCTGGGACCCGCCCGGGATCCTCCCCATCATCGGCCATCCTCCCGACATTGGACGCGACCGCCGCTCGCCCCTCCGCGCGTGCCCGACGTGCTGCGCGGGCAACGCCCGCGTCGGCGGCATCATCGGCGTCGATGCCGATCACGGCACCGCCTACGACCACACGCAGAACCCGGTCATCGGCCGGATGGTCCCGTTCTTTTCGGCGCTGCCGGCCCGCCGCCGTCGCGCCGCGCCGCGCCGCAGAGCTGAGGGACACCGCCCCATCGCCCGCGTCGCGG
>JAEWKL010000646.1 GCA_023386115.1 Pseudomonadota bacterium | reverse complement strand
CACTTTCGCGTTTGTCCAAACCGCCGGGGGGGCCCCGGGGGGCCCCCCCCTTTTCTCTTGGCTGGTAGAGTCTCTTGGCTGGTAGAGTCTCTTGGCTGTTCGAATCTCTCGGCTGCCCTGACGAGCGACCCATTCAGTCGCTGCGGTGCCGGCCGGCATCCTGGATCTGCGAGACCAGGAACGCTTCGGCGCGCTGCCACGCCTCGTCCGTGTCGCCGCGGAAGTTGAGATCGCGCGAGAAGACCTCCCGGCCGGTGCGGGCATCCGCGAGCCGTGCCCAGATCTGCAGGATCAGGGTGCTGCTCTTGTGCACGACCCCGATGAAGACCAGCTCGGCTCCCTGCCGGCGCGCGGCGCCCAGGAGGCAGGCCGCCTCGCCAGCCGGACAATCCCGTTGCAAATCCTCGGCCGGGAGGATCGTCGCCCGATACAGGCCCGCGCGGGTCAGGTCCGTCGCCAGATCGTGAGCCAGGCGCTCCAGCCGGCGACCGTGCCGGCCGGTCTGGTCGCCCGGCTCCCCCGCGGTGTCGAGCAGCTTGATCGGAAGCACGGCAAGCGCCGGCGGCGATGCCTCGGCGGCCTGTCCGTCGAGGATGGCGGCTGCGGCAAGGAGGAGCCCGAGCGCGGCATTCCTCATTCTCGTCATGGCGATCTCCGGGCGGTCCCTGCCGTGGCGGGGCGTCGGGACGCCCGATGCTTCGCCGGGCGACCGCCTTCCCCTTCCGGGCGAGGCTTACGCGGTGCGCGCGGCCGGCGCTTGCCATTCGGTGCCAGCCGGGAAACCCTGTCGCGGGGGAGGCTCCGATGTCGGCTTACGGCTTGACCAGGGCGCGGACCGTGGGAGCGATCGCCCGGGCAGTGGCGGAGGCCGGGGGCTCGCTCACGCGCCTGTTCGGGCGGACCGGGCTGCCGATGACGCTCCTCGAGACACCCGACCGCCTGATCCTGCTGCGCGACCAGCTGGCGCTCGTCGAGGCCGCTCTTCGCGAGGTCGGCGATCCGGCCCTCCCCGCCCGCCTGTCGATGCAGGCCGGCATCGCCGGGCTCGGACGGATCGGGGCACAGGTGCGGTCCGCCGAGACGCTGGACGCGGCCCTGCGCCGGGCGGAGATCGTCACGCCGCTCCTGCTGCAGACCGCGACCTGGACCGGCCTGCACCGGCAAGGGGACGACGCCTTCTACGGCTATCGGGTCACCGAGCAGATCGAGGCCGGACGTCAGACCAACGAGGTTCTGGCGCTCGGCTACCTGCTCGGCACCGTCCGCCATTTCCTCGGGCCGGCTTGGCGACCGGAGCGGGCGGTGGTGTCGGGTGCGAGCCTGGCGGGCCGCGCCGAGATCGAGGCGCGTCTCGGTTGCGACATCTCGCTCGGGTCGCGGGCAGGCCTGGTCTTCTCCGCCCGCCACCTCGACGCGGTGAACCCGGACCGCCTCGATCCGACCGATCGAGACCCGGAGGAGGTCGAGCCGATCGGCGACGACCTCGCGGCGTGCGTCGTCCATCTCATCGAGCTCGGCCTCGACGAATCACGGCCCGCCATCGACACCATCGCCCGCCGGCTCGGCCTCTCGCGCCGGACCCTGCAGCGCCGGTTGAACGACGCCGGCACGGGATTCGCGGATCTCCGGCGCGGCGTGATGCGCCGACGGGCCGAGGCATCCCTGTCGGAGGGTGCCCGATCCGTCGGCCGGATCGCGATCGAGCTGGGCTATTCGGACGCGGCCCATTTCACGCGGGCCTTCCTGGAATGGACCGGCGCGACGCCGAGCCAGTGGCGCAGGAGCCTCCGTGCGAGAGGCCATTCTCGATCCGGCGAGTGAGGCCGCCGAGCGAGGCCGCGCCGACAGACGATCCGGCTGGTCCCGGGGGAGGCCGATCGAAAGGTCCCATCAAGCCGACGGGAGACGCCCTGCATTCCGGCGCCCTGGCCTCGACGCGTGAGATCGATGACGCAAGGTCAGGAAGCCGCCGCCATCCACGACACGGGTCCTGCATCCTGGTGCCGTGCCGTCCGACGATCTCATCCATGTCGGTCGGGCGGCACGCACCGGGTCCATGGGACCTTCCGTCAGGCGTTCAACGCCCGCTCCAGCTCGCCCTTCGACATGGTGGAGCGGCCCGGGATGTTCTTCGCCCGCGCCTTCCGCATCAGCTCGGCCTTGGTCGGCCCGTTATCGCGGCTTCCGGCCTTGGGCGACGCCTTGCGCGCCGCAGCCGCCTTCTTCGCCACATCCTTCGGCTGCTTCGAGTGCTGCTTGCCCTTGGCGCTGTCGGCGCGCTTCTTGGCAGTCGAGCGCTTGTACTCGTCGTCGGAGAGCGTCTCGCGCGCTGCCTTCGGCAGGTAGCGCTCGCCGGTTTCGCCGCTCTTCCGGCCCGACTGGGTGCCCCACTCCTCGTCGGTCCACTGCTTGAGGTGGTTGTCGGACGACTTCTTGCCTTCGTAGCCGCCGCCCTCCTCCTTGTAGTCCTGCACGGCCATCTGGGCCTTGCGGGCCGACCACTGGCCGGGCTTGCCGCCTTTCGAGGAGCGGGTGACGTCCTTCTTGACCTTCTCCCAGAGCTTCGGGTCGGTCTTCTTGGCGGTGCCGGCCATGGCGGGTTCCTCGCGTCGTCTGCTTTCGGTCTGGCAGCACAACCGGAGCGCGCGGGCAGGGTTCCTCTGGGGCGCGGTCCCCTTGTGGATGGCCCATGCGACACGAGACCGTCGCAACCGTCGTGGCACGCTCCGCCCCCCGCGGACCGTCATTGCCGATTGACTCGACGGTCCCCCGACCCCCATCAACGCGCGCGTCGCCCGGCATCGGCCGGTCCGCGCCACGGAGCTTTCGCCCATGACCCGCAAGCACAGCCCGAGCGTCTTCATCGACGGCGAGGCCGGCACGACCGGTCTCGGCATCCGCGAGCGCCTGGACGCCTTCACCGACATCACCGTCCGGTCGATCCCGCACGAGAGCCGCAAGGACCCGGAGGCGAAGCGCACACTCCTGTCCGAGGTCGACCTCGTCATCCTCTGCCTGCCCGACGAGGCGTCGCGCGAGACGGCGGCGCTCGCCGATTCGCTGCCCGGCGGCGGCCCGCGGCTCCTCGATGCCAGCACCGCCTACCGGGTCGACCCGGCCTGGACCTACGGTTTCGCCGAGCTGGCACCGGAGCAGGAAGGCGCCATCCGGGCCTCGCGCCGCGTCTCCAATCCGGGCTGCTACCCGACCGGCGGCATCGCGCTCCTGCGCCCGCTGATCGATGCCGGCCTGATCCCGGCCGATTTTCCCATCAGCATCAACGCGGTGTCAGGCTATAGCGGCGGCGGCCGCAAGATGATCGAAGCTTACGAGGCCGGAGAGGCCCCGGCCTTCCAGCTCTACGGCCTCGGCTTCGGCCACAAGCACCTGCCCGAGACCCAGAAATACAGCGGCCTGACCCGCCGCCCGATCTTCGTGCCGTCGGTAGGCAACTTCCGGCAGGGCATGCTGGTGTCGATCCCGCTGCATCTCGACCTCTTGCCTGGCAAGCCGACCCCCGGTGACCTGGAAGCCGCCCTCGTCGCCCGCTACGCCGGCGCGACGCTCGTCAAGGTGGTGACCGGGGCCGAGGAGGGCGCGCATCGCGAGCGCATCGAACCTGAGGCGCTGAACGGCACCGACCGACTCGAGCTCCGAGTGTTCGGCTCCGACAGCCACCGCCACGCGGTGCTGGTCGCGCGCCTCGACAATCTCGGCAAGGGCGCGTCCGGCGCCGCGGTGCAGAACCTGCGCCTGATGCTCGACCTCGACTGAGGGACCGGTCGCCGGAGAGCCGAAGATCCTCCGGCGCGCCTGAAACCCTGTGCGACCCGCGACGATCGGACCGCGAAAACACTGTCCTCTCCCACCCCCCACCTCAGGATGAGGTCGGGGGTGGGAGAGAATCGGTCCCTCGGCCAACCGGCCCTGACATCTACCCCCGTGCCGGGATCTCCAATCCCCTTTGCACCGCGGGCCGGGCAAGCCCCCGCTCCAGCCAGGCTGGAACGTGCGTGAGCGCGTCGTACTCCACCAGCTCCCGCGCCTCGTAGAAGCCGATCAGGTTGCGCACCCAGCCGAGCATCGCGATGTCGGCGATGGTGTAATCGGCGCCCATGATCCAGTCGCGGCCCGACAGCCGCGTCTCCAGCACGCCGAGCAGCCGCTTCGACTCGTCGCGGTAGCGGTTCAGCGGCCGCTTGTCCTCGATCTCGCGGCCGGCGAATTTGTGGAAGTAGCCGAGCTGGCCGAACATCGGCCCGAGCGCCGCCATCTGGAAGAACAGCCACTGCGCGGTCTCGTAACGCCCGGCCGGATCAGCGGGGATCAGCCGTCCGGTCTTCTCGGCGAGGTACATCAGGATCGCACCGGACTCGAACAGGGCGAGCGGCTTGCCTCCCGGCCCATCCGGATCGAGGATCGCCGGGATCTTGCCGTTCGGGTTGAGCGACAGGAATTCGGAGGTCCAGGTCTCGTTCTTGCCGATATTGACGGCGTGGGGCTCGTAAGGCAGCCCCAGCTCCTCGAGCGCGATCGAGACCTTCACGCCGTTCGGCGTCGGCCAGGAATAGAGCTGGATCCGGTCCGGATGCCGGGCCGGCCAGCGCGCGGTGATCGGGAAGGCGGAGAGGTCGGGCATCGCAACAGGCTCGCTCGTGCAGGCTCGCTTCAGAACGGCGACGATACCCGCCCTCTCCTGCCGGGCAAGCTCTCCTGCCCGGCAAGGCCGGTCGTCAGGCCTTCGCCGCGAAGTGCTGGGCGACCAGCGGCAGGTGGTCGGCCCCGTGCCCGGCCTCGACCAGACCGTCGAGATCCGCCAGCACCCCGTCGGCGACGGCGCGTTCGGCCCCCAGGGTCTCGGCCATCGCCACGTAGTAGCCCAGGTCCTTGTGGGCATTGGCGATCGAGAACCGCATCGGCGAGGAATCGCCGGCGAGCAGGAAGGGCGACAGCCGGTCGAGGGCCGCGCCGTGACCGCCGCCCTTGCGCAGCACGTCGACCAGCACGTCGGGCGCGATGCCCGCCTTGCCGGCGCAGGCCGCCGCCTCGGCGATGAGCGTGACGGTGCCGAGCGACACGTAATTGTGCAGGAGCTTCAGGGTGTGGCCCGCCCCGGCCTCGGAGCCGGCGTGGAAGATGTTCTCGGCGAAGGCCGAGAGCAGCGGCCGCATCGCCGAGAACAGCTCGGGCTCGGCCCCGACCAGGAGGTTGAGCCGCCCTTCCGCCGCCTCCTTCGGCGTGCGGGTCATCGGCGCATCGAGGAAGCGCCCGCCGGCCTGACGCACCGCCGCCGCGACCCGCGCCGTCGAGGCCGGGATGGCGGTCGAGCAATCGACCACCACGGTGCCGGGCCGTAAGGCGGCGAGGAGTCCTCCATCCCCGAGCAGCACATCCTCGACCTGCGGCGTGCCGGTGACGCACAGGATGATCACCTCGCTCGCCCGCGCGAGCGACGCCCGGTCGGCGTGGCGCGTCGCGCCCAAGCCGTCGAGGTCGTCCGTCGGCTGGTTGCCCGGATGGTCGAGGTAGCCGAGAGGCCAGCCCTTGCGCGCGAGGTTGAGGGCGATGCCGTGCCCCATCAGTCCGACACCGACGAGGCCCACGCTCTGCTTGCTCATGATGTTCATGTCTCCCGAAGATGAAAGCCTCAGGCGAGGGCCCGGCGCACCGCGTCCGCCACCTCGGTGCAGGTCGCACTGCCGCCGAGATCGCGCGGCACCGCCCGCCCCTCGGCGAGCACCGTGCCGACCGCCGCCTCGATCCGGTCCGCGGCGTCCATGAGGCCCGCATCAGCCTTCCGACGGCTGAGCCAGCGCAGCATCATCACCCCCGACAGGATGGTGGCGACCGGGCTCGCGACGTTCTGCCCGGCGATGTCCGGCGCCGAGCCGTGGGCGCCCTGGAACAGGGCGTGGCTGTCGCCGATCTCGCCCGAGGGCGAGATGCCCATGCCGCCGACGGTGGCGGCGCCGAGATCCGAGATGATGTCGCCGAACATGTTCTCGGCCACGATCACGTCGTAGAAGTCCGGCCGCTTGAGCATGTGCACGGTGATCGCGTCGGCATAGGCGTAGTCGATGGCGATGCCCGGATAGTCACCGTGCATCTCGTCGCAGATCCGGCGGAAGAAGGCGTAAGCCCGCAGGATATTGGCCTTGTCGCAGACCGTAACCCGGCTCTGCCCGTCCCGCGGCGCGCCGCGGCGCTCGGCCGCCAGGTCGAAGGCGAAGCGCGCCACCCGCTCGGTGCCCTTGCGGGTCACGACCAGGCTGTCCGACGCGATCTCGTCGCGCAGGACCACCCCGGCGCCGCGGCTGGCATAAAGTCCCTCCGTGTTCTCGCGCACGATGACATAATCGATGCCGCCGCCCTCGAAGGCGCGCAAGGGGGAGAGCACGCCGGGCAGGAGCTTGATCGGTCGGACATTGGCGTAGAGGTCGAGGCGGAAGCGCAGGCGCAGGTGCAGGTCGTTGCCGACTTCGGTTCCATCCGGATACACGACACCCGGCAGTCCGGCCGCCCCGTGCAGGATCGCGTCGGCGTCGCGGCACGCCGCGAAGGTGTCGTCCGGCAGGACCTCGCCGCTCTTCCGGTAATGCCCGGCGCCGCCCTCGAGCCTCTCGAAGGCGAGCGTGCCGGTGCCGCAGGCCTCCGCCAGCACCGCCGTCGCGGCCTTCGTCACCTCGGGGCCGATACCGTCGCCCTCGATGGTGGCGATGCGATATTGCGCCATGTCTCCGCTCCTCCCCTTGAGATCCGCCGGCCGCGCGGAACCTTTGCGGGGGCGCGTAGCATAGTGCCGCGGACCGCGACATCCGGTCCGACGCATGACAGGGCGGAGCCGCCGATGACGAGAGAGTCGTTCACCTACCACGTTCCGGATGACGCGGTCGCGGACCTGCGCGAGCGCCTCGCTCGCACCCGCCTGCCCGACCAGGCGCCGGAGGCGCCCTGGACCTACGGCACGGACGTCGCCTACCTCGCCGATCTCGTCGCCTATTGGCGCGACCGGTTCGACTGGCGCGCGGAGGAAGCCGCGCTCAACGCCTTCCCGCAGACCATCCTGCGCGTCGGCGAGATCGACATCCACTGCCTGCACGTGCCGGGCCACGGACCGAACCCGCGTCCGCTCCTCCTCTGCCACGGCTGGCCCGGCTCGGTGTTCGAGTTCCTCGACCTCATCCCGCGCCTGACCGATCCGGCCCGGTTCGGCGGCCGGCCCGAGGACGCCTTCACGGTGGTGGCCCCGTCCCTCCCCGGCTACGGCCTGTCCTTCCGCCCGGGCCAGCCGCGCCTCGGCGTCGAGGAGATCGCCGACCACTTCGCGGAGTTGATGACCCGCCTCGGCTACGAGCGCTTCATGACGCAGGGCGGCGACTGGGGCGCCTTCATCACCACGCGGCTCGCCTGGCGCCATCCGCAGCGGGTCGAGGGCCTGCACCTCAACATGCTGCCGGTGCGCCGCGATCTCTCCGGTCGCGACGCGACACCCGAGGAGGCGGCGCATTACGAGCGGGTCGGCGCTTGGCTCAAGGAGGAGACCGGGTACCAGTGGATCCAGGGTACCAAGCCCCAGACCCTGGCCTTCGCGCTCACCGACTCCCCCGCCGGCCTCGCCGCCTGGATCGCGGAAAAGTTCCGGTCCTGGTCCGATTGCGGCGGCACGATCGAGACAGCGATCCCCCGCGACCGGATGCTCGCCAACATCTCGCTTTACTGGTTCACCGGCGCCATCGGCTCGTCGTTCCATCCCTACTACTCCCGGACGCAACGGCCCTGGCCGGTCCCGGATGGCGAGACGATTCGGGTACCCACCGCCTACGCCGCGTTTCCAAAGGAGATGGTGCGCCCTCCCCGCTCGCTGGCCGAAGCAACGATGTTTTCGGATCTCCGCCGCTGGACCGAGATGCCGCGCGGTGGCCATTTCGCCGCTCTTGAGCAGCCGGATCTCCTCGCCGAGGACGTGCGAGCCTTTGCGACCTCGCTGCCGCGAGAGAGCCGTGCCGGCGAGGCTTGAACGAAGGGCGTGCATACCCATCTCATGGAAAAGCCGGCCGCGGGGTCCGGGCAGTCCCCCTGCCCTCCCCGGCGCCGCGGCCGGATCCTCCCGGGTTCGGCCGAGTTGACAGGCAAGCCGGCTACCCTTAAACGACCGCTCACCGACGGGGCGCCGCGACGAACGGCTCTGCCCTCCGGGACTTCCCGAGAGACGATGAAGCAAGGGCCAGGGCAACCCGGCGCTGCTTTCTGCTCTCTAAGGGTATGAGATCTGGCCTCGGCCCGATCAGCTCTTTGACAAGTTCATACGAGAAAGAGAAGCGTGGACGGCGTCGTCCCTGCGGGTCGGTTCCTTCGGAACCGGTCATGAGTAGGATGATGCTGGTCTGACGTTTCGGTGCTCAC
>JAEWKL010000643.1 GCA_023386115.1 Pseudomonadota bacterium | reverse complement strand
GTGAGCACCGAAACGTCAGACCAGCATCATCCTACTCATGACCGGTTCCGAAGGAACCGACCCGCAGGGACGACGCCGTCCACGCTTCTCTTTCTCGTATGAACTTGTCAAAGAGCTGATCGGGCCGGAGCCAGATCTCATACCCTGAGAGAACAGAAAGCAGCGCCGGGTTGCCCTGGCCCTTGCTTCATCGTCTCTCGGGAAGTCCCGGAGGGCAGAGCCGTTCGTCGTGGCGCCCCGTCGGTGAGCGGTCGTTTAAGGGTAGCCGGCTCGCCTGTCAACTACGGGGCCGAATGAGGGCGCCGGGCCGCCGCGATCTGCGGGGATCGAGGCGCGGAGCGGTGTCGAGTCGCCCCCTGCCACGCTGGCGCTATGACGAGGTGTCCGACAGCGGATGCAGCTCCCTGACCATCTTCTGGGCACGGGAGATGTTCACCTTGGTGTAGACCTCCGTGGTGCCGAGATCGGCATGGCCCAGGAGTTCGCCGATCACGCGCAGATCCGCACCGTTCTGCAGGAGATGCGTCGCGAAGGCGTGGCGCAACTTGTGCGGTGACCAGCGCGAGGCGTTCGGGATCCCGGCCGCCGCCGCCGTTTCCTTGATCTCCTTCAACGCCGCATCGATCGTGAGGTGCTGCTCGCCATTCGAGACCCGGTGGAACAGCCAGATGTCAGACCGCGACCCGTACCGGCCCGCCAGCTCGCGCCACCATCCGATGGCCTCGACCGCCCGATCGTGGAGGGGGACCAAGCGATCCTTGCCGCCCTTGCCGCGGACATGGATCATCCGGGTTCCGGGCCGCACCGCGTCGGCGGGGCGCGACACCGCTTCGGAGACCCGCATCCCGCTGGCGTAGAGCGTCTCCAGCAGAGCCGCCCGCCGTGCGTAGCCGGCCTGCCGGTAGAGCCCGACCGAGCTGTCGAGGGCCAGAGCATGGGCGGTCTCGATCAGGCGGTCGACGACCTCGATGCCCGGCGTGAACGGCAGGCGCTCAGGCCGCTTCATCGGCTGGAGCTCGGCCGCCGGGTTTTCGGTCCCCAGGCCTTCCGCCACCATGAAGCGGTGGATGCCGTTCGCAACCGAGCGGCGCCGGCTGATCGTGGAATGTGAGAGCGCCCGCTGATCAAGCTGAGCGAGATAGGCCACCATGTCCCGGCGCGTCACGTCGGCGAGACGCCGCTCGCCCAGCCAGCCGAGGTAGCAGGCGACGTCGCGGCGGTAGGTCTTGAGCGAGGAGGCGGCGGTGCCGCGCTCTGCGGCCAGGGCGTCGAGCCAAAGGTCGATGATCTCGGCGTTGGTCATCCCGAGAGCATGCCGGAGGCAGGTTAATGCAAACTTCTATGAGAAAATCACCTTATGCGAACCGCGGCCGCGTCGTCGGACGGGCTGCGGATCGGTCGCGCCCGGGACGCGGCCCGTCGGCATTCAGACGGGCTTGCCACCGCGAGCGGGCCGGAGCCGGTGGGCGACCGGGCGTGTCGAGGAGAACGCGCGTGGTCGTCGTCGCGCAGAGCCGCCGAAGGCGGCCGGTCTGACGAGACCGATGGTCGCCAAACGCCCGAGCGGTCCCCGCGTGTCTCACGGCCGGCGCGACCAGCTTTCCGCGTTGACCGCCCCCACTGGCACCTCCCCCGCCAGGATGGCGCGCACCTGCCCCACCGTGTCGAAGGCCTGCGCCTCGATCGCCGGCGGCGTGAGGCCGCCGATATGCGGGGTTGCGATGACGTTGCTCAGGCGCGCGAGGTCGGGCGACGGCATCTGGTCGGGTGCCCGCCCGACATCCATGGCCGCGCCGGCGATCCGGCCCTCGGCGAGCGCCGCCTGGAGCGCCGCCTCGTCGACGAGGTTGCCGCGCGAGAGGTTGATGAATACCGCGTCGCGCCGCATCCGCGCGAGGGCGTTCGCATCGATCAGGTTCTCGGTCGCCTCCGTGGCGACCGCCAGGCAGACGACGATGTCGGCCTCCGCCATCAGGGTCTCGAACCCCACCTGCCGGCCTTGACCCGCCGGGACCGTGACGTAGGGGTCGGCCACCAGCACCTCCATGCCGAGATGGCCGGCGAGGGTCGCGAGGTTCCGGCCGATCGCCCCGTATCCGATGAGTCCGAGCCGGCTGCCGGAGAGCTGGCGCCCCATCCGCACCTCCGGGGCCCAGCCGGCCCGATAGGCCTGCGCTGCCCGCGAGATGCCGCGCGACAGGTCGACCATGAAGCCGAGCGCCAGTTCGGTGACCGAGTCGACGAAGCCGGGCGCGGCATGCGTCACCAGGATGCCGGCCCGGCTCGCCGCCGCGACGTCGATGGTGCGGATGTCCACGGCGCAGCGCAGGAACGCCCGGAGCCGCGGCAGGCCGGAAAAGATCTCGGCCGGGCCGGGGGTGAGCCGGTCGGAGATGACGAGGTCGACGCCGGCGGCGGCCGCGATGAGGGATGACGGGTCCAGCGGCTCGCCGCTCTCGTGGAGCACGACGTCCACGAGGCCGCGCAGCTCGGCGAGCGCCCGGGCGCCGTAATACTGATCGCGCATGTGCGGCGTGTGCGTCAGGAGCAGCTTCACATTCGCCTCCTCAATATCCCGGCAGCCTGGTGCCGAGGGCACCACGGTAACGACCTCGATCTCCTGGCCGAGCTCATGGTCGGGACAGAAGCTGACCTGGATCGGACCGCCCAGGCCGTCGCACGACAATGGACCGACGAGCCCGCCGTGGAAGATGCGGCCATTGCCCAGTCGCGGCTCGATCGCCCGCGAGGGGGACAGACGCAGGCGCGACGGCGCGGTCTCGGGCCGGTCAGGGCGGGGCGGCGAGCGCCAGCGTTCCGGCGGTGCGCAGGACGCTGCGGCGGTCGAGTGGGGGCATGGATTCCTCCCGCGGCGCTGCCTCGGCGAGCGCGCCTCGGCGTCATGTGTAGGACCAGTTTGTCAGAGCCCGCAACGCATGTCCGCGAGGCGGTTCTGCGCCGGATGGCGGCGTGACGAACCCGCCCGGACAAGATTCCTCTTTCGCGGCGCTCCTGGCACGCGGGTTGCTCGAGCCATCCCTCAAGAGACGACAAGCCGGCGGGCGAGCCCGACCGGTCCGGAGGAACGGCACGGGCGGACACCGTCGAGGCGCCGGGCGAGGACATGGGATGAAGAAGCGCGAATTTCTCAAGCTCGGCGCCGCCGCCGGCCTGTCGCTCGGCCTGGGCGGAGAGGCGCGCGCGCAGTCGCGGCCCGGGGTGCTGCGCGTCGCCATGACGGCGGGCGACATCCCGCTCACCACCGGCCAGCCGAGCCAGGGTGCCGAAGGCGTGCGCTTCATGGGCATCACGCTCTATGACGGCCTGACCCGCTGGGATCTCTCCCGCAGCGACCGCGCCGCGACCATCGTGCCGGGCCTCGCCGAGAGCTGGACGGTAGACCCGCAGGACAAGCGGGTCTGGACCTTCAGGCTGCGCCCCGGCGTGCGCTTCCACGACGGCTCCGCGTTCACCGCCGACGCGGTGGTCTGGAACCTCGACAAGCTGCTCAACCGGGCGGCACCCCAGTTCGATCTGCCGCAAGCGACGCAAGGGAGCCTCTACACCGGCGGCATCGCGCGCTGGCGCAAGATCGACGAGCGCACCGTCGAGATCACCACGAAGGTCGTCGACGCCGTCCTGCCCTACTCGCTGGCGAGCGTGTTCATGTCGAGCCCCGCGCGCTGGGAGGAGATGGGCCGCGACTGGAACAAGGTGGCGCAGGCCCCCTCCGGCACCGGACCGTGGCGGCTCGAGAGCGTCCGGGCGCGGGAGCGCGCCGAACTCGTGCGCAACCCGGACCACTGGGACAGGACGCGGATCCCGAGATCCGAGCGCCTGGTGCTGATCCCGATGCCCGACGTCAATGCGCGCGTCGCCGCCCTGCTGTCGGGCCAAGTGGACGTCGTCGAGGCGCCGCCGCCCGACGCGATCCCGCGCCTGCGCCAGTCGAGGATGCAGATCGTCACCAACGTCTACCCGCATATCTGGCCCTACATGCTGAGCTTCGAGGAGGGCTCGCCGTTCCTCGACGTGCGGGTGCGCCGGGCGGCCAACATGGCGATCGACCGCGAGGGGCTGGTGAGCCTGCTCGGCGGGCTCGCGGCGCCCGCGAAGGGCATGATCGATCCGGGCCATCCCTGGTTCGGCAAGCCGACCCTCGACCTGAGTTACAACCCCGACCGTGCCCGGGCGCTGCTCGCCGAGGCGGGTTTCAGCCGGGACAAGCCCGTCAAGGCGCGGATCATCATCTCGCCGGCCGGCTCCGGGCAGATGCAGCCGCTACCGATGAACGAGTTCATCAAGGAAAATCTCCAGGATGTCGGCATCGCAATCGAATTCGAGGTGATGGACTGGGAGACCCTGCGCACCCGCCGCCGCCTCGGTGCCGCCGCTCCCGAGAACAAGGGCCGGCACGGCATCAACAACTCATTCGCCTATTGGGACCCGGATATCGGCCTGATCGGCCCGGCGAGCCGGTTCATGAAGGAGTCGGGCTTCAACTGGGGCGACTACTACAATCCCAAGGCGGAAGAGCTGGCGAAGGCGGCCAAGCAGGAATTCGACCCGGAGGCGCAGAACGCCCTCCTGGGCAAGCTCCACGAAGTGGTGGTGGAGGACGCGATGTGGATCTTCGTCGTCCACGACCTCAACCCGCGGGCGCTCGCGCCCTCCGTCCAGGGCTTCGTCCAGGCCCAGAGCTGGCTGCAGGACCTCACCCCCGTGGTGGTCGCGTGAGCGGCTCCCTCCCCTCCTCCCGGCAGACCGCATCATGACCGAAGACCCCCTGTGGCGCCTCACCGTCGCCGAGGCCTCGCGGCGCGTGGCCGCGGGCGCGCTCTCGCCGGTCGACCTCGTCGAGGCCTTCCTCGACCGGATCGACGCGGTCGATGCGCGCATGCCGAGCTACGTCCACGTCGATGCCGAGGGCGCCCGCGCGGCGGCCCGGATCGCGGCCGCGGAACTCGCAGGGGGGCGCCGGCGCGGACCCCTGCACGGGCTGCCCTTCGCCGTGAAGGACAATTACGACGTCGCGGGCCTGCCGACGCTCGCCAATTCGCGCCTGCGCCTCGACCACGTCGCGACCCGTGACGCGACCCCGGTGGCGCGGCTCAAGGCGGCCGGTGCGATCTGCCTCGGCAAGCTCTCGACCTGGGAATACGGCACCGGCAACGGCGGCGAGTACGGCGACACGATCTTTCCGACCACTCGCAACCCCTGGGACCTTGCACGCTTCGCCGGCGGCTCCTCGACGGGGGCTGGCGCGGCCGTGGCCGCCGGGACTGCGCTGTTCGCCCTCGGCTCGGACACGACCGGCTCGGTGCGCCTGCCGGCGGCGGCTTGCGGGGTCGTCGGCGTGAAGGCGACGCCGGGGCGTGTCAGCCGCCATGGCCTCCTGCCGAATTGCTGGTCGCTCGATATCCCGGGGCCCTTCACCTGGACGGTGGAGGATGCCGCGATCGTGCTCGGGGTGATCGCCGGCGTCGACCCGGCCGATCCGGTCACCGAGGACGTCCCGGTACCGGATTACCCCCGGTTCCTCGCCGGCGGCGCGGACGGTCTTCGCATCGCCGCCGTCACCGATCCGGGTCCCGGCTTCCCGGCTCCCGACGCCGCGATGGCGGCGGCTCTCCAGGCCGGCCTCGACACCCTGCGGAGCTTGGGCGCAACGATCGTCGAGACGCGGCTGCCGGTGCCGGCGGAGGCGTGCTTCACGCTCTCGCGCTTCATCGGCCCGCCCGAATCGGCCTCGATCCACGAGGCGGAGTACCGCACGGACGCCGCCCGGATGGGCACGGCGTTGCGCGACAAGATGCATGGCGGCACGCTGCAGCGGGCGGCCGACTACATCGCCGCCCAGCGGCAGCGCCGGGTGGTGGCGGACGGGATCGAGGGGCTGCTCTCCGGGTTCGACGCCCTCGTGACCTTCGGCACCTTCCGGGTCGCCCCACGGCTCGACCGGCAGGACGAGATGGTCGCCTTCACCGTCGAGACCGCGATGACGCCGTTCAACCTCTCGGGGCATCCGAGCCTCGTCCAGTGCACCGGCTTCACCCCGGCGGGGCTGCCGCTCTCCTGGCAGATCGTCGGGCACCGCTTCGACGAGGCGACCATCCTGCGGATCGCCGCCGCCTACGAGGCGGCGACGCCATGGCGCAAGGAGAGGGCTCCGGTTCGATGAGCGAACTCCACACTCTCTCGGTCGCCGAGGCCGGCCGGCTGATCGGCGCCCGCGCACTTTCGCCGGTCGATCTCGTCGAGGCGATGCTCGCCCGGATCGAGGCCGTCGACGGCCGCCTGAACAGCTATATCCTGGTGCTCGCCGAGCGCGCCCGGGCGGCGGCGCGGGTGGCCGAGGCCGAGATCACGGCCGGCGGCTGGCGTGGGCCGCTGCACGGCATCCCGTTCGGGATCAAGGACAATTACCACGTCGCCGGGCTGCCCACGACCGGCGGCTCGCGCCTGATGCAAGGAAGCGCCCCCCAGCCCGAGACCGCCACGATCGTGGCGCGGCTCGAGCGGGCCGGCGCCATCCTGATGGGCAAGCTCAACACCTGGGAGTACGGCACCGGTGACGGACAGATCTACCACGACCTGCCCTGGCCGGTCGCGCGCAACCCCTGGGATCTCGCCCGCTTCACCGGCGGCTCCTCGACCGGGGCCGGGGCGTCGGTCGCCGGCGGCACCGCTTTGTTCGCGCTCGGCTCCGACACCGGCGGGTCGATCCGCCTGCCGGCCGCCGCCTGCGGCCTGCAGGGGCTCAAGCCCACCTTCGGGCGCAACAGCCGCGCCGCCTGCCTGCCGAATTGCTGGTCGCTCGATCACACCGGCGCCCTGACCTGGACCGTGGAAGACCAGGCGATTGTGCTCGGCGCCACCGCCGGGTATGATCCCCGCGATCCGTCGAGCGCGACAGCCCCCGTCCCCGATTACCGGAAGGGCCTGCACGAGGGCGTCCGCGGCCTGGTGATCGGGATCGTGCGCGATCTCGGCGACGGGGTCGATCCGGCGATTCGCGACGCGATCGAGGACGCGGCGGCGCGGCTCGCCGAGGCCGGCGCGATCCTGCGGGACGTGTCGCTGCCGGCGCCGCTCGCGGCCTACCAGGCGGTCGCCTGGACCATCAACTGGGCCGAGTCGTTCTCGATCCACGAGCAGGACGTCCTCGCCCGGCGCGCGCTGATGGGCCGGGCGTTGCGGGCCAAGATGCAGGCCGGATTCTGCGTCCGGGCGGTCGATTACCTTGCGGCGCTGCGCGAGCGGCGGCGGCTCGCGCTCGCGACCGACGCGCTGGTGCGCACGGTCGATGCCCTTCTGCTTCCCTGCGCCTTCCACGTCGCCCCGAGCCTGCGCGAGCCGGAAACCGTGCCGGCCTTCACCCGCGACACCGCCTGCTCGGTGTTCAACGTCACCGGTCACCCGGCGCTCTCGCTCTGCACCGGCTTTACCGCGCACGGCCTGCCGCTCAACGCCCAGCTCGTCGGGCGGTACTTCGACGAGGCGACGGTGCTGCGGGTGGCGCAGGCCTACGAGGCCATGACGCCCTGGCGCACCCGCAAACCCGACCCCGCCCCGCACGCACCGGAGCCGATCATGCCCGACACGACCCCGCCGCCCGTGCACCCCGAGCAGCTCGCCGAGGCCGAGCGCTACGCGGCCCGCTACGGCCTGTCGGCGCTCTCGCCCGTGGAGGTCGCGGAACTCGCCCTCCTCCTCGACAAGACCGCAGCGGCCGGGCTCGCGATCCCGCGACAGCCGTCGAAGGAGGACGAGCCGGCGCACGTCTTCCGGGTGCCCCTCCGATGAGCGAGCCCTGCTTCCTCACCGCGGCCGCGGCGTCGCGCGCCATCGCCGACGGCCGGCTCTCCAGCGAGGCCCTGGTCCGCTCCTGCCTGGAGCGGATCGCGGCCCGCGACCCGGCGGTGAAGGCCTGGCTGCACCTCGATCCCCGCGCCGCCCTCAGCGCCGCCCGGGAGGCCGACAAGCGCCCGCGCCGGAGCCCGCTCCACGGCCTGCCCTTCGGCGTGAAGGACATGATCGACACCGCCGACATGCCGACGACCCACAACTCGGCGAACTGGCAGGGACACCGGCCGGCCAGGGACGCGGCCTGCGTCGGCGTGGTGCGGGCGCTCGGCGCCGTGATCCTCGGCAAGACCGACACGGTGGAGTTCGCCGCTGCCGGCCGCCGGGCGGCGACCCGCCATCCGGTGAACCCGGCCCGCAGCCCGGGCGGCTCGTCCTCCGGGTCGGCGGCGGCGGTGGGCGACCACCAAGTGCCCCTCGCCTTCGGCACCCAGACCGGCGGCTCGCTGATCCGACCGGCCTCGTTCAACGGCATCTACGCGCTGAAACCCACCTGGGGCACGGTGAGCCGGGAGGGCGCGAAGGTCTATGCCAACTCCCTCGACACGATCGGCTGGTACGGCCGCTCGGTCGCGGACCTCGCACTCGTCGCCGAGGCGTTCCGGCTCGACGGGGTCGGGCGCGAGCCGGCACCGGAGCCCCGCGCGCTCCGCGTCGCCCTGTGCCGGACGCCGTACTGGTCGCGGATCGAACCCGGCGGCGAGACGGCGTTCGCGACGGCCGCGAAGCGGCTGACCCGGGCCGGCGTCGCGGTCGAGGACCTGGTCCTGCCGGAGGCCTTCGGGGCGCTGTTCGAGGCGCAGGACACGATCATGTTCGGCGAGGGCAAGGCCGCCTTCCTCGACGAGTACCTGATCCAGGGACCGCGCCTGGGGCAGGACTTCGTCGACCGGGCCGAGAACCAGAAGGGCATCACCCCGGCCCGGATGATCGCCGCCCACGACCTCGCGGCCGAGTGCCGGCGCGCTTTCGCGGCGCTGTTCGAGCGCATCGACGCCGTGCTGGCGCCGGCGAGCCCCGGGGAAGCGCCGGAAGGGTTGCAGAACACCGGCGACCACGTCTTCAACGCGATGTGGACCCTGCTGCATGGTCCTTGCGTGAGCATTCCCTGCGCACACGGCCCCGGCGGCCTGCCGGTCGGCATCCAGCTCGTCGGCCCCCGCTACGCCGACGCGCGGCTGCTCGCGGTCGCCTCCGCGCTCAGCCCCGTGATCGACGCAGAGGCCACACCGGATTGAGTGCACCTCACGACATGCCCGCTGCGCCGACGCCGCCACAATGAGCGACGACGTGACCGGGAGTTTCGCGAGAGACACTCAGCGCCTCGCCGGGCTCGGAGCGGCCTCCTATGATCGAGGCCGCGCCCAGGCACGGAGAAAGCCGCATGACCGCCCTGTTCGATCCCGCCGCCGCCGGCTGGGAGACCGTCGACATGTCCGAGTTCATGGACCTGATCGGCCCGGTCTGGCGAAGGGAGAGCGAGGCCGGCATGCTCCACGCCCTGCTGGTCGACACCAAGCACCGCAACCGCAACGGCGTGGTCCATGGCGGCGTGATGGCGACGCTGATGGACATGGCGCTCGGGCGCGCCTCGGCGGAGGCCCAGGGCGGGCGCCGGCAGGCGACGATCAGCCTCGACCTGCAATTCCTCAGCCCGGCCGAGGTCGGCGATTTCCTGGTGGCCGAGTGCCGGGTGGTGCGGGCCACCCGCTCGATCATGTTCATGCAGGGCACCCTTCGGGTCGAGGACCGGATCTGCGCCGTCGCGCAAGGCGTGTGGAAGATCCTCGGGACCTGAGGCGCCCTCGCCCGGTGGGTCCGCCCGATCACGCGAGGTCGCCATATGCTCCGGCATGAGCCGAGCCGTAAGGGAACGACCGGGCCCGTCCGGGCCGTGATGTCCACGTGGCGGACGCCTCATCCCCTCGCGCCGAGGCATCGCCACGTCGCCGCCAAGGCGTCCGGATGCCAAGGCGTCCGGCGCTTCAGCGCCGACGCCCGTTCGGGCTGAGCCGGCGCCTTCGAAAAGGTCCGTTCCAAGGCGCGGCGGTATCAGGCGAAGTCCCGTTGGTTGCTTCAGGCGGTCCGGTCGGATCGCTCTCGCGATGCGGATTTCGGCGTCGCTCAGGCGTGTGAAGCCGCAGGCTCCATCCGCGCGGGCCTGTGAGACCATCTTCCGAAGGAATCGTCCGGAAGTGGTCTCACGCGTCATCCTTCCGACGAGTGCGTCCCCTCCGGCTCGGAGGGCCTCGCTTTCGGTTGCAGGCGAACACGCAATAATCGACGGAATAGTCGTGCAACCGGACCGGCGTAGTTAACGCCACGCTTCGAGGCCGGCTGAGCGGCAGCGCGAGCCGCCGCGATCAGTCGACATCGATCCAGGGACCCGAGCCTGCGGTCTCTAGCCGAGAGGGAGTCCGGTCATGAATGCCATCGTCGTCGCCTCTACTGCCGCCATCCTCGCCGGAACCGCCACCTATGCGCACGGCACCCGATCGACCGAGATGGTGCAGACGGCCGGCACCATGACCCGCACCACCCGGTCGACGACCGTCCTCGTCTTCGGTCACATCCCGGTCGCCGATTGCACCTTCGTGTCCCGCCGCGGCGGCTTCACGCAATCCTCCATCGCCCTGTTCTCGCCGCTCCGGCGCCCACGCGATTCCGGCGCGGCGGAAACGGTCCGGTGGGACGTCATGACCCGGGACGGCTTCAGCCGACCGGGCATGGTCAGCGGGTCCTTCCATGCCCGGGCGGACCAGCCCGAGATCAGCACGGCGGCGGGAGCGGCGGTCGAGGGCGTGGCCGTCACCCGGAGACTCGTCGGCCATTCCGGCCAGCGGGTCGCGACCTTCGCCCTCGCGACCCCGCGCATCGCTTTCGGGGCCGCGACGGAGGCCCTTGCCCGGTGAGGCGCGCCCACACCAGGCATCCCGCATGAAGTGACCTCCATGCGCGCATGCTGGACAGCGGATCGGCAGTTTTGCAAGACTCTCCCATCCCGTCTTGCGATGAGCTTCGGTCCAGGGTGCGCTTTCTCCAATCGTCCGGCGTCGCTCGCCGCGTGTTCATCGTCGGCGCCATTCCGGTCGTGGTCGCGATTTCCATCGCCCTGGCGGCCTGGGTTCTGCTGATCGAGGCCGAACGGGCGCGCGACGGGGCCGTCCTGTCCAGCGAGATGGTCCACACCTTCACGCTCCTCAACAAGGCGCGCGACGACATCGGACGGCCCGACGAGACTCGGGAGGAACCACACCTGCGCTTCGCTTCACTGGCGGACAAGGCCGCGGACCAGCTCGCGCAGCTCGAGCGGATTTCCCGGACGGAGGAGCAGGCGGCGCGGGTCGCGACCGTGCAGCGCGACCTCGCCGCGCAGGTCGAGCAGATGCACCGCCTGGAGCGCCTGGCGGGCGACCTCGCGATCGCCGCGACCGGGATGGCGCGGCGGGCCGACCTGCTCGTCGCGCAGACCGATGCCGAGCGCCGGCGGCAGCAGGACGAGAATGCCCGTCTCGTCTCCGATCTCACCGCCAGGGATGCCGCCCTCGAGGTGAACCAGCGGGCCGTCAGTGCGCTGCGCGACGTCCGGGAGGCGATCTCTGCGGTCGAGCTCAACAAGACCCGCATCGGCCGTCCGGTGTTCCAGATCGAGTTCGACGAGCTGGCGGCGGATATCGAACTCCTCGACCGCACGGGGACGCAGCTGCACGCCGTGCTCTCCGGGGCCGAGCGCCGGCTCGAGGCCGGCCAGTTCGCCGCGCTGCTGCGGTCGTACCGGAGCCGGAGCCAGAGCGATGCCGGGCTGAGCCGGGTCATCGCGGAAGGATTCGAGCTCACCCGCGCCACCCAGTCGGGGCACGCTCTCATCGTCTGGTGCGACAGGCTGATCCGGGAGAGCGTCGAGGCGCAGAACCGGCTCCAGGCCGAGGTCGCCGGGCTGATCCGGCACTCGGTGGCGTCGAACGAGGCGGAGCTGACGACGCAGGGCATCGCGCTCGCGGCCCTGCGGCTCGCGCAGCAATCGGCTTTCGCTCTCGACCGCCGCAGCGCCGCGGCGGCGGAATCGGTCGTCACGGAGGGCGCCGACCTCGCCGCCCGCGCCGAGGGCCTGGCACTGCCCTCCGGCGTCCAGGGCGAGCTGACGACGGCGATCGCGGGCTGGCGTGCGCAGCTCGCCGCCACCGTCGACAAGCTCCGCGAGCAGGAGGGCCTGATCGCCGAGATGAACCGCCGCGATGCCGTGATCGGCGCGAACGCGCAGGCCCTCAACCGCACCTTCATTGACGACGCCGACCGCTTCGGTGCCTCGATCCGCCGGCTGCTCCTCGCCGGCGCGGCGGGTGCGCTGCTGCTCGGCACGGCGGCCGTCGCCGGCGTCGCCCGCTCGATCACCCGGCCCCTGCGCCTCCTCACCGGCAACGTGCTGCGGGCGACGACGGATCCGAGCCTCGCCAGCGTCGGCCTTAGCCGCCGGCGCGACGAGCTCGGCGACATCGCCCGCGCCTCCGACACCTTCCTGGCCGAGCTGCGGCGGCGCGAGGAGGGCTGGCGCGAGGCCGCGCGCCGCGCCGACGCGGCCCTGGTCACCCTGCGGCAAGCGCAGGACGATCTCGTGCGCTCGGAGAAGCTCGCCTCGCTGGGGCAGCTCGTGGCCGGGGTCTCGCACGAGATCAGCACCCCGCTCGGGATCGCGCTGACGACCTCCACCCAGGTCGAGGGCGAGGCCACGGCCTTCGAGGCGCTGGTGACCGAGAACCGGCTGTCGCGCTCGCGCCTGGTGCAGCACGCCACGCGCATGCGGGACGGCACGCGGATCATGACCGCGAACCTGATGCGCGCCTCGGACCTGCTCTACAGCTTCAAGCAGGTCGCGTCCGACCAGGTGTTCGAGGAGCGCCGCGTCCTCGATCTCGGCCCGTGGATCGACGAGCTCCTGAAGAGCCTGCGGGCCCTGGCCCGTCCGGGCCGGCACGAGATCCTGTCGGAGTGCCCGGCCGGCCTTCCCCTCGACACCTATCCGGGCATCCTCGCCCAGGTGCTGACCAACGCGGTCAAGAACGCGATCGATCACGGGACGCGCGAGGGACGCCTCCTGCGGGTCGTCATCACGGCGCGGGCCGAGCCGATGCGGATCGTCATCGCAATCGGCGACGACGGCGCCGGCATCGATCCCCAGCACCTCGCCCGCGTCTTCGATCCGTTCTTCACCACCGCCCGCGCCCGGGGCGGGACGGGGTTAGGCCTGCACATCATCCACAACCTGGTCACCCATCGGTTGAGCGGCAGCGTCGAGATGCACAGCACCGTCGGACAGGGAACCTGCCTGTGCCTGCAACTGCCGCAGCAGATCGGCTGACCGGAGCCATGACCGACCGCGATCAACCCAGAGCCCCACCCGC
>JAEWKL010000245.1 GCA_023386115.1 Pseudomonadota bacterium | reverse complement strand
GGCCCTCAAAGGGCCTGCCCAGGGGGCTTCCGACCCGCGCCGGGGCGCAGGCGCACCGGCGCCGCCGGGCGCCAATTCACCCCCCGTGCGGCCCGCATCCGGAATCGCCACCGATCCCGGATTCGTGCTGCTCGGCGAGTTCGGTCGCGCCCACGGCCTCAACGGCGAGGTGCGGCTGAAATCCTACACGGCCGACCCGATGGCGATCGGGTCCTACGGCCCGCTCACCGGAGCCGATGGGCGCGCGATCGAGATCGCGTCCTTGCGCCCCGCCGCGGGCGCCCCCGACATGCTGATCGCCCGCGTCGCGGGCCTCTCCGGGCGCAACGGGGCCGAGAGCCTGAACCGTCTCACCCTCTACGTCGCCCGCGAGCGCCTCGGCGCACCGACGGAGGACGACGAGTTCTTCGCCGCCGACCTCGTCGGGCTGGCGGTGGTGGACCGCGCCGGCAACCCCGTCGGCACGGTGCGGGCGGTGCCGAATTACGGCGGTGGCGATCTCCTGGAGATCGCACCGGCCGCCGGCGGCAGCCCGGCTCTCCTGCCCTTCACCAAGGCCTTCGTGCCGGAGATCGACGTCGCAGGCCGCCGGATCATCGTCGATCCGCCCGAGGATCTGTTCGCGCCGGCCGCACCGCGGGATCCGGACGCCGCCTGAACGCCCGTTCGAGTTCCCCGACGGGGTCGAGAAACCCTCCCCGCCATCCCGGGGCCGCGCAGCGGAACCCGGGATGAATGCCGGGCGTCAACTCGGCCGCGGGAAGCAGGCGCCCGCGCTCCGGACGCTGGCACGGGCCCTTTCCGCTCCCGCGGGAAGAGGCTGTCCGGCCCGCCGACGGGCGCCCGCCGGAGGCCCTAGCGCCCGCGGTTCTTGCGCTGCTGGCCGAGGCCCGAGCTCTTGGCGAGTTCGGAGCGCTGGGCGGCGTAGGTCGCGGCGACCATCGGATAGTCGTGCGGCAGGCCCCATTTCTGGCGATACTGCTCGGGCGAAAGACCGCGCGTGGTGAGATGCCGCTTGAGCGACTTGTAGGGCTTACCGTCTTCCAGGCTGATGATGTAGTCCGGCGTGACGGTCTTGCGGATCGGCACCGGGGGCGTGGGCTTCTCGGGCTCGGGTGCCGGGGGAGCGGCGACGCGCTCGAGGGAGGCGTGCACGGCGGCGATCAGGCTGCCGAGATCCCCGACCGGCACCGAGTTCTTCGACACGTAGGCCGACACGATATCGGCCGTGAGCATGACGAGTTCGCCCGGCTCCTGATCCTGAGTATCCACGTCTGACATCATAGGGGTTCCGCTTCGAGAGTGTGGTGGTCGGAGGCGTTGCAGCGGGCCGGCCCGGCGCCGCTCCGCCACGCGGTCTTCTTGAGGGCCGTCCGCTACCCAAGTCCGTCTGGGCGATCACCCGGTCCCTGAGACTTGGTGGCAATTCTCATGCCCATCTGCAAGCTGGTAGCAGCAACGCAGCGGTCAAATCAGGTAGTTCTTGTGGATTTCACCGTGATACAACCAGGTTTAATATACTCAAGGTTGTAATTTCTGATTTTACGTTGCCGATAATTGCATAAAAATCTATCTGGAGCCGGCTTTTGAGCGGGGCGCACGAGACGAGCTCTGGCGCAATTCCGACCACCGGCGGCGCTCGGGCGGCGGAGAATGAAGCAAGTGGCGTGACGGGGTCAGGCGACCCTGTCCGGCCGCCGGGCCGCCGCATCGTGCCGGGCCTGGATCTCGATGAAGACGCGCCGGACCTTGGGGCTCAGGCCCTTCATCCGCGCCTCCAGATGGCCGACCAGCCGCTCGATCTCGCCGGCGGAGAGCCGGTCGTCCATGTCGAGGCTGACATTGACCAAGATGTCGGCCGGGCCGAGATGCTGCGTCAGCACCTCGTTGACGTGCTGCACCCCCGGCTCTGACCGCACGATCTCGTGCAGGCCGGCGACCAGCTCGGGCTCCGCCGCCTCGCCGACGAGCAGGCCGTGGGTCTCGATCATCAGGAAGATCGCCATCCCGATCAGGATCAGGCCGATCACGATCGAGGCGATGCCGTCGAAGGCGGGCTTGTCCAACGTCTCCGCCAGGATGACGCCGGCGAGCGCCACGGTGAGACCGATGAGCGCCGCCACGTCCTCGACCAGCACGGTGAACAAGGCCGGGTCCTTGCTGCGGCGGATCGCCGTGATCGGCGGCCGCTCGCCCTTCTCGCCCCAGAACGCCTTGAGGGCGACGACGCACGAATAGCCTTCGGCCAGGACCGCGAAGCCGAGGATCGCCAGGTTGACGATGAAACCCGGGATGGTCCGGCCAAGGATCACCGCGTCGGCGGCGGGCTCCGGGTGCTGCAGCTTGTGCACGCCCTCGTAGACCGCGAAGGCGCCGCCGCCGAGGAAGATCAGCAGGGCCACCAGGAAGGCGTAGAAGTAGACCTCGCGGCCGTAGCCGAACGGGAAGCGGGCATCCGCGGGCCGCTGCGCCCGCTTCAGGCCGACGAGCAGCAGGATCTGGTTGGTGGTGTCGACCACCGAGTGGACGCCCTCGGCCAACATCGCGCTGCTGCCGGTGAAGAAGGCACCGACGAACTTCGCCACGGCGATCGCCAGATTCGCGCCGGCGGCGGTGTAGATCGCGCCGCTGCTCTCGTGTGCCGAGCTTCCTTGAGCCATGATGGGTTCGCGCTCCCGTCGCCCGGCGAGCGTGGCCGTGGCTGACGACAGTAACGCTGCCGGACCCCGGAAGGGTCCTGTCGCCCGCAGCGGTCCCTGTCGCCCGCGGCGATTCCGGTCGTCCGCACGGCGTGTCGCGGCCGTGTCAGGCCGCGTCTCGCAACGGCGGCGCGGGAATCTCCAGCCCGAAATGCCCGTAGAGCGCCGCGATGCTGTCCGTGAGCAGGCCGTCGAGCGGCGCCAGCGTCGCCTCGTCCGGCACCCACCCATCGACGCGGGCGGCCTGCTCGATCTCCCGCAGGTGCCCGGCGAGCGCTCCGGCGCCGACATTCAGGCTCATCGACTTGAGCCCGTGGGCCGCCCGGGCCGCCGCGTCGGCATCGACCGCCGCCCGCAGGGCCGCCAGGCCTTCGGGCCCGTGCGACGCGAACAGCCCGAGCACCCGCTCGACGAAAGCCGAGCCGGAGCCCTCCGCCATCTCGGCGAGCCCGGCCAGGGTGTCGGGATCGAGGAGGGTGACCGGCGCCGCGGCCTCCGCCCCGTCGGCCGCGGTCCCGCCCGGCTCCTCGGGTGAACCCGATTCTCCCCCTGCTCCCACGGCCGCCGCCAGCGTGCGGGCGAGATCGGTCAGGGTGAAGGGCTTGGCCAGGACGCCGTCCATGCCGGCCTCGCGCCAGGCCCCGGCCGCGGTGCCGACGACGTGGGCGGTCGCCGCGACGATGTGGACGCGCGCCGCGCCCTCCGCCGCCTCCCATTGCCGGATCGCCCGGGCGGCGTCGAAGCCGTCGAGGCCCGGCATGGAGCCGTCCATCAGGATGAGGTCGAGCCCACCCTCGCGCGCGGCCGCGAGCGCCCCGAAACCGTCCTCCACGGTGACGACCCGGGTCACGCCGAGGCGGCCCAGGGCCTCGGCCGCGACCTCGCGGTTGACCGGGTTGTCGTCCGCCACCAGAACCCGCGCGGCCGGGAAG
>JAEWKL010000221.1 GCA_023386115.1 Pseudomonadota bacterium | reverse complement strand
GTGCAGCAGCCCGAGGCGCGCGCCCGGCTGGAGCGCCTGCACGCCATCGGCGCGCAGGTCGTCGCGGAGGTGGAGCGCCAGCCGCAGCGCCTCGGGGGCGTGCGCCGCCTCCTCACCTACTACCTCCCCGCCGCCGTGCGGCTCGGCGAAGGCTTCCGCATGCTCGAATCCGCTCACCGGCCGGACCCGGCCCGGCGCGAGGCGGCGGCCGGCATGATCGCGCGCCTCGACGAGGTCTTCTCCCGCCACGCCGACCGGCTCAACGAGTTCGACCTCGACGGGCTCGACGTCGAACTCAAGCTCCTCGCCGACGCGATCGGCGCCGAGGAGCGCGGCAGCCAGGGAGCTCCGTCATGGCGCTGACCCGTCGAAGCCTCGGCCTCGGGCTCCTCGCCGCGGGCGTCGGCGGTACCGCAGGCGTCGGGCTGATCGGCCCCTCGCGCATCGAGTCGCTGGTCACGGGGCGCCACGCCGACGAGGTCTCGCTCTGGGGCTTCATCGGCGGCGAGAAGGTCGACTTCGTCCGCAGCCCGAAGGTCCAGGACCTGCTGCGCCGCCGCCACGGCGTGGTGCTCGACGCCCGTCGCGCCGGCTCGGTCGAGATGGTGAGCGACGCCGCGCTCACCGGCCAGCGCCCGCAATGGCTCTGGCCCGCCAGCTCGTTCCTGGTACAGCTCGCCCGCCGCAACGGCCTGCCGGTGCGCCGGGACGAGGTCGTGTTCAACTCGCCCGTCGTCATCTACTCCTGGTCGCCGATCGTCGAGGCGCTGCAGCGCGCCGGCTACGTCGAGCGGCGCGACGAGTCCTATTACATCGTCCGCATGGCCGAACTGCTCGGCGCCGTGATCAAGGGCGTGGCCTGGCGCGACCTCGGCGTGCCCGACTTGTTCGGGCGCGTGGTGATCACCACCACCGATCCGGCAAAGTCGAATTCGGGCTTCAGCTTCGCGGCGCTCGCCGCGAACCTGTTCGCGGGCGACTTCGCGGGTCACGTGGCGACCCCCGAGACGCTGGCGCGTGACGGCCCCAAGCTCGCGACCCTGTTCGAGCGCATGGGCTACAAGGAGGCGTCGAGCGGCACGCTCTGGAACAGCTACCTGACGGAAGGGATGGGCGGCAAGCCGCTCGTCGCTGCCTACGAGAACCAGCTCATCGAGTTCATCCTCGGCAACCCGCAGCGCTGGACCGCGCTGGCGCAGGCGAAGATCCGCCCGGTGATGCTCTACCCCTCCCCGACCGTCACCTCCGCCCACCCGATCCTGAGCCTCGCCGAACCCGCCGACCGGCTGGTCGCGGCGCTCTCCGATCCCGACCTCCAGGACCTCGCCTGGAGCGAGCACGGCTTTCGCGGCAAGCTGGGCGCGGTCGGCCGCGGCGGTCCCGCGATCCAAGGCCTCAGCCCCCAGCTGTCGAGCCTCGTCCCGATGCCGGACGCGCCGACGATGCTGGCGCTGATCCAGCGTGTGACTTTGCCGGTGTAGCGGCGGGTTCTCGGCCGTCGCGCGAGGCTCGGGGGGGGGGGCCCTCCCCCGTCCAGGGGTGAGGATGGAGGCTTCGCCCTCCGGCGCGACCTGGAACGCGTCGTAGGCGGCGCGGTGGGTCGCGATCGCCGCGAGGACGGAATCGGGCGAGGTCATGCCAGGCCATCTTCCGGTACGCCGCCGATGAACAGGTCGGGCTTGATCTCGGCCGCCCGTGCCCCGACCTCCGTCACCACCTCGCGGCCGAGCAACTGCTGAGCGGCGAGGCAGCCGTGGCCGGCGCCCTTGTCCCCATCAACGCCTTCGTGAAGACCATGCTGGATTACCGAGTCGAGGCGATGAAGGCGGTGTCCCTCAAGCCCGAGACGGCCCGGACTATCGCGGGCAACGTCGGGGGTGCAGTCTTCGACAGCCTGGCCATCCCCGATCTGACGGCGGCTGTGAAGGATCCTGACAGCCGCGATAGCAGCAGGCACGGCCTCGGATCAGGCGAGGCACGCTCAAGAGATGGAGGACGTGCGCGCCAGGATCGCTGCCGCGCTTGAGCAACGGGCAGAGCGGGATCCGTCACCGGCGCGGCCAGGCCGGTCGCATCGGTGATCCGGCACCACTCCAGCGCCGGATCGTTGTCCCGCCGTTCTTCATGAACCCCCAAGCCTCCTTCAACCCCGCCGGCAATCGCCGAGCGGGGCTTTTCGTTCGCTGGCCTAAGACGTGGGCCGCCAACGGTGAAGCCACGGTCAGCGCTCCCGATCGAAATTCGTCCTTTTCGACGCTACCACTTTCGCCCGACGCCTCAGGGCGACCTACCCATAAATGATTATGGGCGCGTAAATGTTTGTTAATTCGATTAATTTGCTGGTTTACTGACGTGTGCTACAGTAAACATACAATAATGACTTCCGTATAATCTGAGATTGTGAGCGATGGGATTTATGCATCCGCAGATGTTGTTTATATTGATTGGGTTTATAAAAATGCATATCCTATATACAGTTGTAGAAAAATAAAGCTACATGGGTAACAATATAAGGTAGTTGATACGTACAGCATAAGACAATCAGGGGAGGATGAACGTGCGATATTCGAGCAATAAACAACAATCTGATATCCACTTGTTTGCGGCCATGAGCGCAGGCCGCAGAATAATTATCGTCGTAGGATTGTTCAGTGCTATAATAAATGTATTGTACTTGACTGGATCGTTCTATATGATGCAGGTTTATGACCGGGTGATCCCAAGTCGCAGCATCCCAACCCTGGTTGCACTCTCTGTACTTGCTGTATTTCTCTACGCCGCCCAGGCTGCTCTGGACTTATTCCGTAGCCGGGTGCTCTCGCGTCTTGCGCGATCACTTGATGAGCGCCTCAGCCCACGTGTTTTCGCCCTGGTGGCCCGCCTGCCCCTCTCACCCACCGGTGTCGGTCTGCAGCCCCTGCGTGACCTCGATCAGGTTCGCGGCTTCCTGGCAGGCGGTGGACCCATCGGCTTCTTCGATCTCCCATGGATGCCATTGTACCTCGCCATTTGCTTCCTCTTCCATCCACTGATCGGCCTGGCCGTTACGGTTGGTGCACTTGTCCTGGTCGTCTTTACTGCCTGCACTGAGGCCCTTACCCGTCAGCCGGTCAAGGAGGCTAGCCAGCACGGTTCCGCACGCAGCAATCTCGCCGACGCTTGCCGCCGCAACGCGGAAGTTATCGCTGCGATGGGCATGATCCCACATTTGAGTGCTTGCTGGGAAGTAATCAACCGCAAGCACCTGGACAGTCACGAACGTGCTGGCGATGTCGTGGGTGGGCTGGGAGGTGTTTCCAAAGTCGCACGCATGATGCTGCAATCCGGTGTACTCGGGCTCGGTGCGTACCTCGTCATCCACGGCGAGGCGAGCTCCGGCATCATTATCGCGGGATCCATACTCTCGGCCCGCGCGCTTGCGCCCCTGGAGCAGGTTATCGCGCACTGGAAAAGCTTCGCCGGCGCTCGCCAGAGCTGGGCACGGTTGCGCGCGCTTCTGGCCGCACATCCCGAACCGGCCGACCGGCTGGCACTGCGTAAGCCGGTTTCCCGCCTCACCGTCGAAGGCGTCGGCTTGGCGCCACCCACCGCTCAGTCGCTCGTCGTGACAGGCGTCACGTTCGGACTGACAAGTGGTAGCGGCCTCGGAATTATCGGGCCGAGCGCATCCGGCAAGTCGTCGCTTGCCCGTGGACTAGTCGGCGTGTGGCGCCCGGTCCGTGGCAGCGTGCGACTGGATGGTGCCACCCTCGACCAGTGGACGCCTGAGGTGTTGGGGCAGCACATCGGCTACCTGCCGCAGGACATTGAGCTGTTCGATGGCACAATCGGCCAGAACATCGCCCGCTTCTCGCGTGAAGATAATCCAGACTCTATCATCAAGGCGGCTGAGCAGGCCGGAGTGCACGATCTGATCGTGCGGTTGCCGCAGGGTTATGAAACCAGGATCGGCGAAGGTGGGATGGCTCTCTCTGGCGGACAGCGTCAGCGTATAGCATTAGCCCGGGCACTCTACAACGAACCGTTTCTGGTGGTCATGGATGAGCCCAACTCGAACCTCGACGGCGAGGGTGAGCAGGCGCTCACGAAGGCGATCGTCGGGATCCGTCAGCGGGGCGGCATCGCGGTTGTCATCGCGCACCGGCCAAGCGTGCTCGCGGCTGTCGACCAGGTGCTGATCATGGCGCACGGGCAAGTCCAAGCGTTCGGGCCCAAGGAGCAGATTATGAGGCCAGCGAAGTCCGCGGGTGCGCCCGTGTTCATCCAGCCAGCTGCCGCAGGAGCCGCTTGATGCTCTCTCCCGTGCATCCCTTGACGCGCCGCGCCTTGCGCCGATCGATGATCGGCGGAAGTGCGGTGGTCACGTTGCTCATCTTCGGTCTCGGAGGTTGGGCGGCTACTACAGACCTCGCTGGCGCGGTGATCGCGCCCGGAATGCTAGTGGTCGAGACGAACGTCAAAAAGGTGCAGCATCCGACTGGCGGTGTCGTCGGCGAACTGAGGGTGCGTGAAGGCACAACGGTGCGCGCCGGTGAAATTCTAGTGCGCCTGGATGAGACGGTCACACGCGCCAATTTGACCGTCGTCACCAAAGGCCAAGACGAGCTCACCGCACGACAGTCTCGGCTTAAAGCCGAACAGAACGGCCAAGATGTACTACATTTTCCTGATGAGCTGATGCAACGGGTGGGCGAGCCGAGCATTGCCAACCTGCTTGTCGAAGAGACGCGTCTTTTCGAGATCCGACGTACGGCTCGCAACGGGCAGAAATTGCAATTAAAAGAGCGCATACTTCAGCTCCGAGAGCAAATACAAGGAATGAACGATCAAGTCAAAGCTAAGAAACAAGAAATCGATCTCATTGGAGAAGAACTAAAGGGAGTGCGCGATCTTTTCGCTAAGAACCTAATCCAGATCGCGCGAGTGACCGCACTGGAGCGGGATGCGGCTCGGCTAGTGGGAGAGCGCGGCGCACTCATATCTTCGATTGCGCAAATCAGGGGTAAGGTGACCGAGACCGAACTGCAGATCCTGCAGGTGGAGCAAGATCTCCGGACCGAAGTGGGGCGGGATCTGGCGGAAATCAGGGGCAAGCTAGCCGAGTTAGTTGAGAAGCGGGTCGCGGCCGAGGACCAGCTGAAGCGGGTAGAAATCCGGGCACCCCAGGATGGAGTCGTGCATCAGCTCACAATCCACACCGTGGGCGGTGTGATCAGTCCGGGAGAACAGCTGATGCTGATCGTGCCACGTGCAGAGGCATTGACAATAGAGGCGAAAATACAGCCTCATGATGTCGATCAAGTACGTATTGGTAACAAGGCGATGCTCCGATTTTCTGCCTTCAATCAACGCACCACGCCCGAGATTGCGGGTAGGATCAGCATGGTCGCGGCTGATATAAGTCATGATCAAAAAACAGGTGCAAGTTTTTACACGGTACGTATTCAACCTGTGAGCGACGATCTTAAACGACTGCATAACTTACAGTTGGTTGCCGGTATGCCTGTTGAGAGCTTCATTCAAACGGGCGAACGAACTGTCATCTCGTATTTGGTCAAGCCGCTCGCAGATCAAGCCGCGAAAGCATGGAGGGAGAGATGACATAGATCGAGGAGATTATCATCAGCTGTGACATGAAACTCATTTTTGCAATCTCGCTCAATGGGAGAGTAGCAAATGGCAAACGTGATTTCTTTCTCCGAGGCCGATCTTGAGCGACTTTCGGGCGGAACAGGAAAATTTTCGATCACATGGGACGATCTTTATATCGATAAAGCAGGTTCTGTAGGAGGATCACTGGGGGGAGATCTCCTTAAAGTCTCGCTCGGTGCAGATTACGTCCTCAAGGGCGGCTTGATCGCCAAGATGGAAGGCGATCTCGGCACGGCAGGATTAGTGTATAATCTGGAGGGCCCGGGAAAAAATGTACAGACTAATAAAGACGGAACTGCCATCATTGACACGTCAGGATGGCATGTAAGTTCGGCAAATTTGGACGTGAAAAGCTTCGATCCTGCATCATTCAAGCTATCGGCCGATCTTAGCGCGGATATTGAACTTGCCGCCAAGGGAGATATTTCATCTCATCTTTCAGTTCATGACGTCATTCCTGACCTAAAAACCAAAAATCCATTGTATAATCCAGCAGAATGGATAGAGGTTAAGACAAAAAATCCTCTCTATGATCCAAGCGAGTGGATAATTATCGATGTCCTATTTGGTACGATCAAAACAAAGAATCCGTTTTATAACCCCACGGAGTGGCTGACGGCCAAAACCAAAAATCCCCTCTACGATCCCAATGAGTGGATTATTGTTGACGTTCCGGATATCAACATCGAAACTGATATTATCCCAAAAGTTGGCTTCAATACGGGCAAGTTCATTGATATTGAAGGTTCCAAAAATCTTTTCAACATAGACTCGAGTAATATCAAGCCATATACGTTCGATTTCGAGTATGGGAAAGTCGTCGCACAGGTTCCGCACCAAATAGTTGCTTCCTCCAGTCAGCTCCTGCCAAGTGCTGACGGATTGCCGGATTTGGTCACTTTCGGCTCGTCGCCTGCGCTTACGGCTTCAGTCGACATCATCAAGCTGATAGGAGCGGCCTTCGGCATACCTCCTCAGGCGTTTTCCGACAAGCAGGCGATCAAAATCAACGACAACATCAACTTCTCGATCGATTATTCGATAGCAGAGGCTTTGGCCTCTGCAAACGTCAGCATCGGCCAAAGATCGACATTTCAGGCGCAGGACGTGTCGGTAAAAATGACCGCCAGCACCGGTGAAGTGAAAAACGGACACTTGGGTGATAAATTCGAGTTCGCCACCCCGAGTTCTGGGAGTGGCGAAATCACGGTTGACGCGGAATATATATTAAATGGCGAATTGAAAACAGAGACGGGCTTGCTTTTGCAGGGATCGATTGATCTGAAAGGTCTCGCGCTGGGGATACAGGCTAATTTGAAGGCCAATATCCTTGGTTACAATGTCGATGAACATTGGGATCAGAACCTCATAGGGCCGCTATTTGATGAAAATATTCAAGTCGGAGGAACAAGCGATCTCGTCGTTCTAGATAGTCATGCCGATAAATATTCGTTGTCGACTGCTCATGATACGTACAGAATTACGTATAATCATACAAGCGCAACAAACACCTATACCGATCGCCCGGGCGACGATTTCTACGACGGAAACACTGGCAGCATTCTCGTTTCATATCAGGGGCCAGTAAAATCTTATACGATGGAATATTCATCTGGATCGTACAAAATCGGGTCCGGATCTGATGGTCTAGATACTTTATTAAACGTGAAAAATATATCTTTCGTCGACGGCCAAATAATTTACGATCCAGACAGTCCGGCTTATCAGATCCATCGGTTATATGAGGCGGTGCTAGGAAGAGACCCGGACGGCCTCGGTCTCAGCTCGTGGACAAATCAGCTCAGTCATGGTAAGAGGCTTTCAGATATTGTGCCGGGTTTCACAAATTCGGCCGAATTTCAGAGCACCTATGGGGCGCTGGACGACAACCAATTTGTGACTCTGCTGTACCACAATGTGCTTGACCGCACCCCGGATCAAGGAGGATTGCTGAATTGGACGAATCTGCTTTCATCTGGAGGGAGTCGTTCCGAGGTAGTTCTCGGATTTTCTGAAAGCGTCGAGTTCAAGAACAAGGTGTCGGCGGAAAATCCACAAGGTATTTGGTTGCAGGATCAAGAGGCAACGACCGCCGCGAGATTGTACTATGCGACGCTTGACCGGGCGCCCGATCCCGGTGGTCTCAGCAATTGGACGCATATCCTGGAGTCGGGTACGCCTCTGGAGCAAGTTGTAGGCGGCTTCACACACTCTCAAGAGTTCCAGACACGCTACGGGGCTCTGGATGACAGTAGCTTCGTCGATCTCCTTTATGCCAACGTACTGGATCGAACTCCTGATCCACAAGGTAAGACAAATTGGGTGAACGCACTCTCGCACGGGAGCAGCCGTGAACAGGTGGTATTGGGCTTCTCGGAGAGTGTGGAGTTCCAAATAAAAACTCAGCCCATGATGGAGCACGGCATTCTTCTCGCGTGACTGCTAAGCACGTTCGCAATCGTTGTCTCATGCTCATGATTGTGGTCACGTCACAACGATTATCAACGAGCCCTCCAGCCCGCCCGGCCAAGCCGAGGCGGGCTTTTTGTCAGCCTGGTGCTGACGGGTTTTCCCGGCCGTCTCCCACCCTCCGGTGTCAGAGCAACCTGCCCGACGGCGAGGCACGTCACGCACCGTCGAGCGGCTCAGCGCAATCAGCCGGTGCCTCCCCGAACTGCCCCGAGGATCGGCGGGGCTCGTCGAGAAGCGCACCTGGTCGACGACGCTCTCGAGGCGCGCGCTACGGGTCACGACGCGGTCGAGCGAGGTGCCGAGCGTGCCGGCGGTGCACTCAGCTCGGACGCCTGAGCCATACGATGGTATCAGCTGCTAACACCAACGGACTGCGCCGGTCATCTCCTCAGATACTCGGTTCGCATGTCGAATCCCGTCATAGATCGAGAGCCGACCGTGTTCCTCACGGTGTCGGCAGGGAACTTGATCATGCCGACCAACGAAGAAGTCGTTCGCACCCTGTACGCCGTTGCCGAAAGCGCGTCCAAGGACACGGAAAAATTCATCTCACTGTTCGCCGACGATGGCTATTTCTACGACGTGCCGAGCGGCAACAAGTATTATGGCCGGGACATTGGATTGCCGGTCGACGTCATGGTTTCGGCGTTTCCCGATATGCATCGCGAACTCTATTCCTTCTATGTCAAGGACGACGTGGTGATCGTCGAACTCGCCCTTCAGGGCACGCACAAGGGCGAGTTCCCCATGGCCGGCGGCGTACTTGCTCCGACCGGTAAGCGGATGGACGCGCCGTGCTGCGACGTGTTCCACTTGACGGGCGGCAAGGTCACATCCTTCCACTGCTATAATCTTCCGTCGGTGATCCTTCAGCAGCTGGGCGTTCTCGGGAACCTCGAGGCTGCGCTGAAACGCTGACCGATCTGGCTTTAGCGCTCGGCCCAGGGGCGAGGGCGGCGTAGGTGGCGGGGTTATGCACGCCCCGCCGCCCCATTGCTTGACAACACTGCATCGTGACCCGTGCCGGTTAGGGTCACGGCATCCGCGCCGCGATCGACTAGGATCCAGATGGAGAGCTCGGCCGAGCCGTGGATCATCGCTGCGCCTCCACAGTCACGAGGCCCGCGACTCCAGCACCGCGACCGGCCACGACGTCTCGCGGCTCTCGCCCGGGCGGGCCGAAATCTGGCCGGTCCCGCCAGCGGTGCAAACATCCCGGCTCATCTCGGGGTGCCGGTCCTCGTCGACGGCCCGGCCAGTGCTGGAGCAGAGCCGGCAGGAGACGGATATTCCGAGAGACGCCAAGATAACCCTCGTGTTGGCCGGAATCTTAGAACATCGACATAACCATTCGTTATTGTTTTGCCTTTATTGCCCTCCTGGGATCGCCTTCGATAATACAGAGGCGCATATATGCAAGAGTGCCGACATGGGCGATCGGTTTGATATGCTTTTTATTTGTATTTCGTTCGCCATCGGCGTCGGTTTTATTTTTCTGCGAGATGTATTTCTATAGTCCAGAGACGCTAAATCCTCGGGTCCGGGCATTGCATGGCGCTCACTCCGCGGCGAAGAGTGGGAAGTCGGGGGCATCGCGCCACCTCGACATGTCCCGCGCGGTTGAGAAGTTGCGCCGGCAGAGTCTCGCAACGCCTGCCGTCACGGTTCTCCTGTAGGCCAGCCGATGCACGCCCGAGCCGCCGCACTACGACGCCATCCGGCACCTCAAGCGGATGATCGCCGCGACCGACTCCCTGTATCCGAGCGAGGTGCTGCCCTTGATCCGCAAGGCGTCCCGCGAGACCCAGTAGGGGGTCCGGACGACCGATCAGGCACGTCTGGATGGTGTCGGCTTCTCGAGGTGAGCCGCCGCTGCCCCCTCGCGCGCTGCGAACACTGAGCGCGCCCGCTGGATCTCGGCGTGATGCATCTCCGCCCAGATCCACACCCCGCAGAACGCTGCGCCCAAGCTCTCGCCGAGGGGGGTGAGCGCGTAATCGACGTGCGGCGGGATCACCGGATGCACCGTCCGCCGCACCAGGCCGTCCTGCTCCATCTGGCGCACCGTCTGGGTCAGCATCTTCTGGCTGATCCGGCCAACGACCTTGCCGAGCTGCGTGAAGCGCAGCGTGCCGTGCTCATGCAGGGCTTCAAGGATCAGCATGGTCCATTTGTCGGCCACCTTGCCGATGATGTCGTGCACCAAGGCCTCGATCGCTGGATCCACCACCTCGGGCACCGGCTGCTTGCGCCGCGCCTCGATTGCGGGGTCAGCCAGAGCCTTGCGCATCCCACACTCTCCTTTCGGTGCGTATCAATCTTTTCGGTGCCTACTTCTGTCCCGAGAGCATGCGCGATATTTTTCGCTGGAACAACAGGGATAGTCGCGAGCATGAAGATATCGGGTAACACCATACTCATCACGGGTGGAGGTTCAGGCATCGGCGAGCAGCTAGCGCATCATTTCCATGATCTCGGCAATACTGTAATTGTCGCCGGCCGTCGGGAGGACGCGTTACAGCGCGCAATTGCCGGTCGCCCGAAGATGCACGCCATTGCCTTTGATGCCGAGAGTCTTCGCGGCGTGGCCGACTTCGCCCGGCGGGTGACGGCCGAGCACCCGGCCCTCAATGTGTTGATCAACAACGCCGGGATCATGCGCTTCGAGGCCCTGGATCGGTCCCGCGATCTCGCGGACGCGGAAGCGACGGTCACCACCAACCTGCTCGGCCCCATCCGCCTGACCAACGCTCTGATCGAGCACCTTGGGCACCAGCCCGACGCCGTCCTGATCAATGTCACCTCCGGCCTGGCCTTCGTGCCACTCGTCGCAGCTCCGACCTACTCGGCGACGAAGGCCGCCCTGCACAGCTACACGGTTGCGCTGCGCGAAGCGCTCAAGGGCAAGGTCGAGGTCATTGAACTGGTGCCGCCGGCCGTCCAGACCGACCTCACACAAGGGCAAGCCACCCGCCAAGGCTATATGCCGCTGCCCGACTTCATCGATGAGGTGATGGGTCTGTTCCAGCAGCAGCCGACCCCGCGTGAGATCCTGGTGCAGCGCGTCGCCTTTCAGCGCAATGCCGAGGCGGAGCACCGCTTCGATGAGGCGGTGACGACGCTCAACGACAGGCCCCGTACGGCGCGTGAGGCGCGGCAGTAGGCAGCCGGAGGGGCGGCCGACGGTTCATTGGTCGCCCCGCTGCCGGTTGTCCGGCCGTCCCATTGTCCACGGACACTGGCAGTCCCGATGCGGCAAATTCATTGGAGCAGGCGGATGAAGATGTTTCCGCCGCTCCCTTGATGCCGGCCGGAATCCCCCTCATGCAAGGGGCGGATCTAAGCAGCGGGACGGTTGCCGAGCTCTCGCTCCCGATAGGGAACGGCGTGCGCCATCCACGGGTCGAGGGACGTGCGGCTCGGCGGCCTGGCGCGGCCCACTCCGAGGACAGGATGACACTGCACATGTCGATCCTGCGGAACTGCGGATCCTTGTGGGCCAGCCCGTCGTCGTTGAAGCTTCCGAAGGTGCTGCCGGGACGGTGCTTCATGCCATCGTAGAAGGCGTCGCTGATGCCATGTTCGAAATGCGGCTCGCGAGGAGCCGCCGCGACGATTGCCTCACGCTCCGCATCGGTGAACTCATCTTGGCTGCGAAATGCTCCACGTCACCGGTCCATCTCACACCGCGGAGTCCGCAGCCGCGCGCCGAGGTCGCGGCGCTGGAAGCTCGGGTCGTCGCAGGCCATCACGTCGGCGAGACCCGCGCCCTGCGTGGCGTCCGGCCGGCGCTTGAGGCCCGCCTGGGCTGCGGCGGCCATCGCGCGCCGTCCGGGTGGCGACGCCCGGGACTTCTACGCTTGCACACTCGGTCGACCACTCAGGGACGCCTCTCGGCATGCTCCCCCCGCCGCCGATCCGGCGATCACGGCAGCGGTGAGAGCGCCTTGCGAGGCGTCATGGTCAGGCGCCATCCAAATCCGCAACGGCTTGCGGCGTGTTGCGGAAGCTGATGGCCATACGATTGTAGCTGTTCATGAGGCTGATCGCGAACGTCAGGTCGACGAGCTGTTTCTCCTCAAAGACCGCGCGCGCCGCCTCGTAGGCGCTGTCGGGCACGCCGGTCTCGGCCACGCGCGTGACCGATTCCGCCCAGGCGAGCGCCGCGCCTTCCTCTCGGCGGAAGAGAGCGCCGGCCTCGCGCCAAGCCTGCACCAGGGCAAGCTTCTCCACCGTCACGCCGCGCTTCAGCAACTCACGCGTGTGCATGTCGAGGCAATAGGCGCAGTTGTTGATCTGGGAGACACGCAGGTAGACGAGATTCACCAGGTCGGCGGGCAGCCCGCTTTGCATGACATAGCCGTAGACGCCGCCGAGCACCTTCGCGCCGTTCGGAGCGACTTGAGCGTAGTCGATCCTCTTGGACATTGATGAACTCCTCTCAGTTCTGGGGTGTGGTGAGCTGGGTGTCGCTGGAGTCGACGACGAAGATGGCGAGAAGCTTGGCGGGCGCGGTTTTGCTCGCGTTCCGGCTGATCTGGTGCTGTGCGTTCGGGGCTTCGAACCAACTTTCGCCAGCTCTGTAGACGCGCGCCGGTCCGTCATCGACCTTCGACTCCACCTCGCCGGCGAGGACGTAGGCGTAGATGAAGGCGGACTTGGCATGGGTGTGGGATACGGATGCCGCGCCCGGAGCGTAGTCTACCTCGACGGCAACGAGCGACTTGCCGGGAAGATTGGGGATGGCCTGATTGGCCTTCGTCGTGACCGTCTCGTGCTGGTCGTGGGCCGCTGCTGGCCCGACGAGGACGATCGCAGCGCAGGCGGCGGCGATGGGGAGTCGGATCTTCATGCGCTTGTCCCTTCTGGGAGCCTGAAGATCGTTCTCGCCTGGGCCAGCGAGAAGCACCAAGAACGCGCAAAAACGCTGTACCAGGGCACATGATCAAGGCACTGACCCTAAGCCTCGACCGATCGGCGCCGCGCTCGCTGGCCGACCAGATCCAGCGGGGGATCTCCAAGGCCATCAACGATGGCGTGCTGAGCCCAGGGGCACGACTGCCATCATGGCAGGACCTCGCGACGCAGCTTGGCGTGGCCCGCGGGACGGTGCGGGCGGCCTACGAGAAGCTCGCCGCCGCCCAATTGATCGAGGCCTCCCGCGCCACGGGCACGCGCGTCGCACAGCGGCCTCGCAGCCAAGCGGCCGGCGGTGAGCCGGCGGATGCGGGGCCGTTCATTGCAGCCTACGAGGCAATGATCCAGGGACCGGCTCACTTCCAGATGGGAGTGCCGGGGATCGACACCTTCCCGGCGACCCTCCTGTCGCGTCTTCGCGTGCGCGCGGTGCGCGCCGAGGCGAGCGCCCCGCCGCTCTATCCAGATCCGAGGGGCGAGCTCGACCTCAGGCGCGAGATCGCGGGCTATCTGGCCGTCGCGCGAGGGCTCGCCTGCTCGCCCTCCCAGGTGATCATCACGGCGGGGTTTGGCGGCGGACTCGGCCTGGCGCTCCATGTCCTTGGCCTCGGCGGCGGCACGGCATGGATGGAGGATCCCGGCTTCCCCTGGTCCCGGAGGGCTCTCGAACTCGCGCGCCTGTCGCTCGCGCCGATCCCGGTCGATGCGGACGGAATGGATGTCGACGAGGGGCTGCGACGTCATCCGGACGCCAGACTTGTGCTGGCGACGCCCGGCCAGCAGGCGCCTCTAGGCGGCGCTCTTTCGCTCGAGAGACGCCTTCGTCTGCTGGATTGGGCCGCGACGAACCATGTCTGGATCATCGAGGACGACTACCTCAGCGAGCTGCAGCTTTCGGGGCGGGCTGCGCCGGCGCTCGCCTCGCTCGACCGTGCAGGCCGCGTCATTCACATCGGCTCATTCAGCAAGACAATCAGTCCCAGCCTCCGGCTCGGTTTCGTGGTCGCACCCGCCGAAATGGTCTCGCGGTTCGCCGAGACGGCGGCGTGCCTCTCGCCGCCGCCGGGTCCGTCGGTCCAACGTGCGATCGCCGAGTTCATGCGCGAGGGGCACTACATGCGTCATCTGAGGCGCACCAAGCGCGCCTACGCCACAAAACGGCAGGCGGTGATGGAGCGCCTCAAGGGCTTTGTCGCCGCCGATCAGCTCACGACGCCCGGGCTGGCCGTGCTCCTGAGATTGCCCGGCTCGATGTCCGACCTGCATGTGGCGAGAGAGCTTTCTCTGCTTGGCATGTCTCCGACACCGCTGTCTCCTTGGTATAGGTCATCGGACGGAGCCAAGTCCGCGCTTTTGCTGGGAGTCGCGACCGCGCCGACAAAGGACCTCGACCGCACATGCGAATGGCTGGTTCAGGTGATCGAGCGGTCCGGCGCGGACCAAGGATAGACATGGCGAGAAATAGACATGGCGAGAAATAGAAATGGCGAGAGATAGACATGGCGAGGCCGTCTCGGCGGCCGAGGCGCACAGGGCGACGACCGGTCCGCCGCCGCGGTCCGGCCGGCGCTTCCTCCGCAACGGGTGCCGTCCCCGCCCCGCGGGACGACCGGGTGGACGCCGTCAGGTCTCCTGCGCACCCTCGTCGCCTGAGGGCTCGGACGAGGGCATCTTGAGGAGGACGGCCTTGCGGATCGTCTCGGCGTAGCGGCGATACTCGGCGGCACGCTCCTCGTACATCGCGGCGACCGTCATGCGCCCGGCCTCGAGCCCATCCCGCGCCATGCGCCGGACGAGCTCCGCCCGCTCCTCGATGATGCGCAGGGCCACCCGCATCGCCTCGTCGACGGCAGTCTCCTGTTCCTTAGCGACGGCCTCGGCGGAATAGGCGTGACCGACCTGGCAGCGGAACCGCAGGGGCTTGGCGTCCCGCACCTGCGAGAGGACGCCGCCGCATTGCGGGCAGGACAAGGCCGCCGGATCGGCGATGCGGCGCAGCACGTCGCTGTCGATGCGCTCGCCCGCCGCGATGTCGACCTCGAGACGCAGTTCGGGCGAGACCGGCAGGCGCGGCCCGGCGGGATCGCGCACCAGTTCCGACAGGACGTCGCCGATCCGTGCCGCCGGCAGGGTGAGGTCGACCTCCAGGGCCTCCAGGGCGCTGCGCGGCATCTCGTCGGCCAGGGCGTCGGAGGGGTCCTGCACCAGCGTGAGCCCGCCGCAGCTCTTGATCGCCTCGAGGCCCGAGGCGCCGTCGTTCAGGAGCCCGCTCAGCAGGATCCCGATGACGCGGGGGCCGAAGGAAGCGGCCGCCGAGCGGAACAGCGGATCGATGGAGGGCCGGGCCATGTTCTCGCGCGGGCCGCGCCCGAGCCGGATCCCGTCCTCCGTCAGGATCAGGTGGTGGTCCGGCACGCCGAGTGTGATGGTGCCGGGCCGGATCGCCATGCCGTCGGCCGCCGCCTGGACCGGCAGGCGGCTCGCCGCGGCGGTCACGGTCGCGAGCAGGCCGAGGCTGCGGGCGGGGATGTGCAGCACGATGAACAGGGAAGCGGGAAGATCCGCCGGCAGGGCGCCGAGGATCGTCCGCAGCGGGGCGGTCGCCCCCGACGAGCCGCCGATCACGACGATGTCACGATTGCGCATGCCCGAACCTCCGATGCGTCGCAGGGGCCAACGCCCGAAAGGGTCACAGGGTGCGCGGACCACCCTGCCATCGTGTCGATCGCTCGCCCGTTGAAACGCCTCTCAGGCGTCTTGTAGACAAGCATGATCGGAATGATGCTGTCGTAAGTTGTCCTTGTCGACGGCGGTCGCCTATATGCAAAGCTCTATTGCATAGTTTTGCGCTGATAACTATAGAAAATTATTTTCCGCAATCAACAACGGAAATTGATTTGCAATTATTGGAATTATAATATATTTTGCAAGATCGTAAATTCGGTGATGTTCATGCGCCCCCGGTGGGAGCTGACGAATCTGTGATGCCGCAGAGTTTGAAAGGCTCGATCGATGCATGCCTATGACGATCCCGGCGGATCGGCGGGGGTGTGCCGAGCCATTGTCAGGTTATCCCGATCCTCGCCCGCACACCCGACCGCCTGCCGTCGCCCCAACACCTCGCAGAGCCGACGAGGCAGCCCTCCGACCGCGGAGCCGCCGACGGTCGACGGAGCCTCGCAGGCGGTCGCCGTCTCGGGCATTGCGCGCAGGCGCGATGATCGGGTGACGATCGAGCCGAGGTGAAACATCGGCGGACGATCTTTCTGCGACAGCCGGGTGGAATCATTCCGCTGACCGGCGCGATGTCGCTCTCGGCCGGGTCCGGCGCACCGGTGTCGCACCCCGCTTGGGCGGGGGAGCCGCAAATCAGCCCAACCGCAGCCTCTACATCGAGGGCCGATCCCCGTAAGCGGGGAAACCGCGCTGAGTGCGCCCTGGAGCGACGGCATGGAGGGTCGATCCCCGCGTGGGCGGGGGAGCCTTCACGACGCGAGCAGGTCCGGCGAGAACAGGGGGTCGATCCCCGCGTGGGCGGGGGAGCCCGAATCGGGTAGGCTTCACCCTTCCGTCACTGGGGTCGATCCCCGCGTGGGCGGGGGAGCCTCTGCCGCTTAAGTCGCTGGCATCATTCACAATGTCAATGAACGCCCCTCACCGGCGGACGAGCAGGGCGCCGTCGAGGTCCGCCAAGGTGCGGGGCGGGAGGCCGAGGGTGCGCAGGCCGAGGCGGCCCGGCGCGGTGTCGTCCTTCCACAGGAGCACGATCGAGCCGCCGGGCATCTCGGTCCACCACTCCGACAGGACCGTCCAGATCCGCTCGCGCACGCCCCGGGACAGCTCGGCGCCGACGAAGACGCCGGGAGCGGCCTCCGGCATCACCGAGGACAGGAAGCCGCGGAAGCGGTCCGCGACGTCCCGGGTCACCACCACGGTCATCGGCATGGGACGGCGAGCCCCGGGAAGCACGAGGCGGGTCGGGCCGTCACGGGGTCTCCTCCTCGAACAGGGTCTTGATGCGGTCGATCATCGCCGGGATGACGCCGTCGCGCCGCAGCCGCTCGGCGATCGTCCGGCGCGCCAGGCGCTCGATCGGGTCGGAGGGGCGCTTCTCCTGCGCCTTCGCGGCCTTGAAGGCGCAGGGCACGGTGATCGTGTCGCGGAAGAGGTCGGCGACGTCGAGCACGAAGCTCTGGCCCGAATCCTCGTGGATGAAGCCGAGCTGGGGGATGGTCGCGGTCGCCGCGCCGGCGATCGCGGCGGCGCCCTCCACCGCCCAGGCGGCATGGTTGAGGGCC
>JAEWKL010000207.1 GCA_023386115.1 Pseudomonadota bacterium | reverse complement strand
ACCCTCCCCCCTCTGCGCGGGAGGGTGGCGAACGCAGTGAGCGCAGCGGGACGAAGTCCCGCCGAGAGGGGCAGCGCGACGGTGCCGGATAGGGCGCCTGTCATGACGGTCGCGACCTTTCCGGAAGCGTGGTTCCCCTCTCCCGGCCTGCTCCGCAGGCCACCCTCCCCCGCAGAGAGGGGAGGGTTCGGGCGCGCGCTCGCATCCAACGGCGTGGATAAATCGTCGACGAATCTCATTCGGCCGGCAGCGCCCGCGTGGCGGAGCCCCGGCGGCGTCCGACCCAGAGCCGGAACCGGTCGAGGTACAGGTAGACGACAGGGGTGGTGTAGAGGGTCAGGACCTGGCTCACGATGAGGCCGCCGACGATGGCGATGCCGAGGGGACGGCGCAGCTCGGAGCCCTCGCCGCCGTCGAGAATCAGCGGCAGCGCCCCGAGGAGTGCGGCCAGGGTTGTCATCATGATCGGGCGGAAGCGCAAGAGGCAGGCTTCGCGGATCGATTCCCGCGGGCTCAGGGAGCGGGTGCGTTCGGCGTCCAGGGCGAAGTCGATCATCATGATCGCGTTCTTCTTCACGATGCCGATGAGCAGGATCACCGCGATGAGCGCGATCACCCCGAATTCCTCGCCGGCCAGCATCAGCGCCAGGATCGCCCCGATGCCGGCCGACGGCAGGGTCGAGAGGATCGTCAGCGGATGGACCCAGCTCTCGTAGAGGATGCCGAGCACGGCGTAGACCGCCAGCAACGCCGCCAGGATCAGCAGCGGCTGGCGCGAGGACGAGGACTGGAAGCTCTTCGCCGCGCCCGCGAACTCGCCGTGGATGGTCGCGGGCATCCGCAGGTCGCGCATATGGCCGTCGATCGCCGCGGTGGCGTCGCTCAGGCTCCTGCCGGGGGCGAGGTTGAACGACAGCGTGGTGGCGACGAACAGGCCCTGGTGGCTGACCTGGACCGGGGTCGAGCCGGCCTCGAAGCTGGCGAAGGCCGAGAGCGGCACCATCGTCTCCTTGGCGCTGCTGACCGCGGCGCTCGACGAGGCGCTGGAGCGCCCGGCCGAGGCGATCGAGTTGGTGGCGGCGTTGCGGGCCGAATCGGTCGCGACCTGGGCCGCGGCGGTGGTCGCGTCGGTGGTCGCGGTGGCGGCGCTCGATACGGTGCCGGCGACCGCATTGGTGGTGGCCGCGCCGCGGGCCCGCGCGCCCGAGGTCGAGACGTAGATGAGCTTCAGGGTCTCCGGGTTGTCGAGGTAGCGCGGCGCGATCTCCATCACGACGTGGTACTGGTTCAGCGGGTTGTAGATCGTCGAGACCTGGCGCTGGCCGAAGGCGTCGTAGAGGGTGTTGTCGATCTGGTCCGGGGTCAGGCCGTAGCGGAAGGCGGTCGGGCGGTCGATGACGAGGCGCGTCTCGAGGCCGCCCTGCTGCTGGTCGGAGGTGACGTCGGTGAAGGTCGGGTCCTTCTGCATCGCCTCCAGCAGCTTCGGGGTCCAGGTATAGAGGTCCTCGCTGGTGTCGCCCTGGAGGGTGTACTGGTACTGCGAGAAGCTCTGGCGCCCGCCGACCATGAAGTCCTGGCGCGGGAACAGGTAAAGCCGGGCGCCCGGGATGCCCGAGAGCTTCGGCCGCAGGCGGCCCATCACGTCGCTGATCGGGTCGCGCTGCCCGAGAGGTTTCAGGCCCACGAACACGTTGGCCGAGTTGGTGCCGCGCCCGCCGGTGAAGCCGACCACGCTCTCGACCGCCGGGTCGGCCTGGACGATCGCGGCGGCGCGGCGGAGCTTGGCGCTCATCGCCTGGAACGAGATGCGCTGGTCGGCCTGGATGCCGCCGATCATCTGGCCGGTATCCTGCTGCGGGAAGAACCCCTTCGGCACGATCACGTAGAGGTAGACGTTGAGCATCACCGCCCCGAGCAGCACCAGCATCACGGTCACGCCGTGGCGGAGCGCCCAGTCGAGGGTGACGCGGTAGAACGACAGGAGCCCCGTGAACGCGCCTTCGAGGATCCGCGCCGGCAGGCCCGGACGGGCGCCGTCGACCTTGGGCTTGAGGAACCGCGCGCACATCATCGGGGTGGTGGTGAGCGAGACGACGAGCGAGATCAGGATCGCCAGCGACAGGACGACGGCGAATTCCTGGAAGAAGCGCCCGATCAGGCCGCCGGCGAGCAGGATCGGCAGGAAGACCGCGATGAGCGACAGGCTCATCGACAGGACCGTGAACCCGACCTCGCGGGCGCCGAGCAGGGCCGCCTCGACCCGCGAGCGCCCGTCCTCGATGTGGCGCTGGATGTTCTCCAGCACCACGATCGCGTCGTCGACCACGAAGCCGGCGGCGATGATGAGGGCCATCAGCGAGATGTTGTCGAGGCTGTAATTGCACAGCCACATCGCCGCGAAGGTGCCGACGAGCGAGATCGGCACCGCGACCGCCGGAATCAGCGTCGCGCGGGCGGAGCGCAGGAAGCCGAACACCACCAGGATCACGAGGCCGACCGAGATGATCAGCGTGCGCTCGGCTTCCGCCAGCGACGCCCGGATGGTGAGCGAGCGGTCGCCGGTGACGATCAGCTCGGTGTCGCCCGGCAAGGCCGCCTTGAGCTGCGGCAGCGCCTCTTTCAGCCGGTCGATCGTCTCGACGACGTTGCCGCCGGGCTGCTTGTAGACGATCAGGAGCACGCCGCGCTGGCCGTTGACGAGGCCGAGATTGCGCCGGTCCTCGACGCTGTCGACCACCTGGCCGACATCGCGCAGGCGCACCCCCGCCCCGTTGCGGTAGGCGACGACGATGTCCTGGTAATCGGCGGCCTTGCGGCCCTGGTCGTTGGCGTAGAGCTGGTAGCGCCGCTCGCCGGCCTCGATCGCCCCTTTGGGCGAATTGGCGTTGGCGCTGGCGAGCGCCGCCCGGATGCCCTCGAGCCCGATGCCGTAATGGAACAGGGCGTGCGGATCGAGCTCGACCCGCACCGCCGGCAGCGACGAGCCGCCGATCTCGACGTTGCCGATGCCTTCGAGCTGCGACAGCTTCTGGGCGAGCACGGTCGCGGCGGAATCGTAGAGCGCGCCGGGGCTCAAGGTTTTCGAGGTCAGGCCGATGATCACGATCGGCGCGTCGGCCGGGTTGAACTTGCGGTAGGTGGGATTCGAGCGGAGGGCCGTCGGCAGGTCGGCCCGCGCGGCGTTGATCGCCGCCTGCACGTCGCGGGCGGCGCCGTTGATATCGCGGTCGAGGCCGAATTGCAGCACGATCCGGGTCGAGCCGACCGAGCTCGTCGAGGTCATCTGGTCGACATCGGCGATCTGGCCGAGGCGCCGCTCCAGGGGCGCGGCCACGGTGGTCGCCATGGTGTCGGGGCTGGCGCCGGGCATCTGCGCCTGGACCAGGATGGTCGGGAAGTCGATCTGCGGCAGCGGCGCCACCGGCAGCCGCACGAAGGCGAACAGGCCGGCGAGCAGCACGCCGAGGGTGAGGAGCGTCGTCGCGACCGGGCGCAGGATGAAGGGGGCGGAGAGGTTCACGGGGCGGCCCCGGAGTCGCCGACGATGACCCTCCCCCCTCTGCGGGGGAGGGAGGCCGGCGAAGCCGGGCGGGAGAGGGGACCCACGCTTCCGAATTTAGCGGATCCGT
>JAEWKL010000177.1 GCA_023386115.1 Pseudomonadota bacterium | reverse complement strand
AACTCGTCCGGCGCGACCGGACCGCCGCGCTCGACGAACAGCATCTGCGGCGCGTAGCAGCCCTGCTGCTCGTAGCGCACGATGTCCTGGGCGGCGAGCCGGGCCAGCGGCCCGGCGCGGCGGCTGTCGAGCGCCTCGCGGGCGACCATCGCGAAGCCGATGCGGTGGCCGTGCGGCAGGAACCGGGTCGTGACCGGCACCTTGGCGCGCAAGGCCGTCAGGGTCTCGTTGCCGCCATAGGCCATGACGCAATCGGCCTGGCCTAGGAAGGCCGCTTCGGTCCCGCCGGTGCCGCCCTTCCACCAGGTGACCGCCAGGCACTCGCCGAGCTCGGGGTCGGCCTGCGCGATCAGGTGTGCGAACCAGCCGGCGGTGAGCGGCTCGGCGGAGGCGAGCTTGCCGATGCTGCCGGCCTTGACCAGGAGCCCCGAGACGAGGCTCCACAGCGGCAGGGCCGGGACGTTGCCGGCCCAGACGTGGAGCAGCAGGTCGGGCCCCCGCGCCCGCACGAACCCGCCCTTCACCGCCGGCTGGAACCCGTCGAGCACGCCCGGATTGGAAAAATCCTCGGCGAGGAAGCGCAGGAGCTGCGGCCGCCGGAAGGTCTTGAGGTAGCTCGACAGGCCGAGGCGCACCGTCTCGCGGTCGTAGCCGGTGACGACCGGCAGGAGTGCCTCCGCCTTGCGGCGCAACGGGTGGGCGCGGTCGAGCAGGCAGGCGCTCGCCCGGTCGATCGCCGCGACGATGCGGGCGGTCTCCATCCGCCGCAGGGTCTCGCGGGCGCGGGCGCGGACATGTCCGCACAAGGCCTTCGCCTGATCCTCACTGAGGTCCGGCAGGGCCACCGCGATGGTCTCGCCCCAGGCGCGGTGCTCGACGATGCGCCGGCCGATCCTCTCGGCGGGGATGCCCGGCAGATGCCCGGCCTGCTCGAGGACACTCATCCCTGGGCGGCGGCCAGGAACTCGGCCACTGCGACCGAGCAGCCGCGCGAGGCCGAGCCCTCGACCCGGCCGAGCAGTGTGAAGCCGCCCGGTGCGATCACCCCGGCATCCTCGGTCAGGATCGCCGAGACCGAGTTGAAGTGGGCGAGGTCATGGTGGACCAGCACGCCGGTCTCGCCCTCGGGCAGGTCGTGGCCGGTCAGCGGATCGACGACGCGGCTGCGGATCCAGTGCGGACCGGACTTCACGGGCGGGCAGTTCGCGTTGCCGTCGTCGTAGAACTGGGTGCTCAGCTCGGTCATGCCGTACATGTTGAGGCATTCGCTCCGCGTCACCCCGAAGGCCTGCGAGAGCCCGTCGTAGAACGTGTCCGGCTCGATCTCGCGCGACTGGCCCTTGAAGCCGCCGGTGTCGAAGAGAAAACTTCCCGCCGGCAGGGCGAAGCGGCGGCCCTGCTCCGCCAGGGCGTCCATCACCGGCACGAAGGCGTAGGTGGCGCCGAGCAGTGCGATGGGTTCGCCCACGGCCTCGGCCTCGGCAAGGAACGTCAGCAACGCGTCGAGGGCGAGACCCCCGGGGCCGACGAAGACCGCGCTGTCCTCGGTCCCGAACGTGTCCTTCGCCAGCGCCAGGTAATGGGCGAGGGAGGAGTTCGGCAGCGCCGCCTCGTCCGGGAACAGGATGCCCATCCGGATCGTCTTCCGCCCGCGCATGATCCGGGCGGCGAAGCCTTTGAGCATCGAGGCGTCGTAGACCGCGAGCGTCGGGTGGTAGCTGCGGCCCCGCCCGCTCCCGGTCGTGCCGCTCGTCATGAACACCCGCTCGGCCTCGTCGGGCGGACAGCAGCTCAAGGTCAGGTCCTTGAACGCCTTGATCGGCACCGCCGGGATGTCGCGCCAGCGCCGGACCGTCAGCGGCGTGCGCCCGCGCTGTTGCGCGAAGCGGCGGTACGGCGCGTTGTGGGCGAACTGGTAGGCGAAGAGCCGCAGCGCCAGCGCCTCGAACTCCGCCTCGGTCGCGCTCGGGCGCCCGATGAAATCGAGGAGGGCCCCGACGATCTCCGCTTGCGACATGACGGCCACCTCGCGCCCATCCCGGGCGACGGCCAGTCCGGCGGAGATCATGCGCGAAAAGACGGCTTGGTCGGCCCCGCGGCCGCGCCGGTCCCGCATCCCTACGCCGGCATGACCCGGATCAGGTTCATAGGGTCACCGCGGCGCCCGGACGGGTCCGGACCGGCGGAATCTCAGCCTCCTCACGAGGCCCCCCTGGGAGCCGGAGACAGTGGGGGGTGCGGGGGCGGGTGTCAAGGTGCGCTCAAGGGCGCGCCAACCCCTCGGCGAGCCGCCGGAACGCGTCGAGCGCCTTGCCCAGGGTCGCCTCCGGCTCCCGCGAGGCCGCGACCCAGAGGGCGGCGTGGAGCGAGGCGCCGTTGAGGAGGCGCGCGGCGGCCTCCGCGTCCACCGGGGGGATCGCTCCGTCCGCGACGAGGCTCTGGATGCGCCGGGTCGTCTCGGCAAGGCAGGCATTCTGGCTCGGCCACAGCGACGGGTCCCCTAAGACCGCCGGGCCGTCGAGGAGCAGGATGCGCTGGATCTCCGGCTCCAGCGCCATCTCGATATAGGCCCGGTACTCGTCGAGGAGGCCGCGCCACGGGTTGGAGGCCCTCTCTCCGATTGCGCGCAGGCGGGCCGCCATCTCGGCGTCGATCCGGTCGATCACCGCCTGGAGCAGCCCCTTCTTGTCGCCGAAATGGTGATAGAGCGCGCCCCGCGTCAGCCCGGCCGCGGCGGTCAGCTCGTCCATCGAGGCGGCCGCATAGCCCGTCCGTGCGAAGGCCTCCCGGGCGGTCCGGATGAGCTTGTCCCTCGTCTCCTCCATCATCTGCGCGCGTCGTCCGGCCACCCCGACCCACCTTTCGCGACATACGGAACGTATGTGAATTGACATACGCTCCGTATCCGTGCTTCCTCACATACATCCCGTATATCAAAACGAGAGAGCGCTCCATGGCACAGGTTCGAGCGACGCGCGACGCCGTCTTTCCGCCCGGCCGGCAGGCCCTCTACGAGCGGCACCGCTACTCGGCCGCGATCCGCTCCGGCGACCTGCTCTTCGTCTCCGGCCAAGTCGGCAGCCGCGAGGATGGTTCGCCGGAACCCGACTTCGAGGCCCAGGTCGTCCTGGCCTTCACCCGGCTCGCGGCGGTGCTGGCCGCGGCGGGCTGCACCTTCGACGACGTCGTCGACGTGACGACCTTCCACACCGACCCGGCGGCGCAGTTCGACGCCGTGATGAGGGTGCGCGACGGCGTGATCGGGGAGGCGCCCTATCCGAACTGGACGGCGGTCGGCGTGACCTGGCTCGCGGGGTTCGACTTCGAGATCAAGGCGATCGCGCGGATCCCGGCCGGCGGGTGAGCGCTCGCGCCGAGGGCGGCCGGGAGACGCGCCGCCCCGGTCCTGGCTCCGCCACCAGCACGAGCGCGCGACGACGGCCGCGACGGCGATGCCTAGGCGGCGGGTGGAGCGACATCCACGGCCGTGATCATCGCTTCCGTCAGGCGGATCACGTACTCGGTTGCCATGAGGTTGAAGTCGGCGAATTGGAGCTCGTCCGGCTCCATGTTCTTCTGCTTGCAGAGTCGAGGCAGGATGGCCTCGAACGCCTCGTACTCGCGCAGGATGCTCTGCCCTCCGCCGGCATGGATGCCGCCGGGCAGGTGCCGCAGCCAGCCGGCCAGCTTCGCGATCAGCGTCGGGACGCAGCCCTCGTGGCACTGGATGTCCTGTCCGCCGATGTCGGAGATGAAGCGCTGGTAGCGATACTGTTCGCGGTCGAACACGATGCAGCGCTTGCCGACCTGATCCGCGCGGCCGAGGTGATGCGCACCCAGCCACAGTCCCAGTTCGAGCGGCATGTTGAAGCGCGGGAGCGGCGGGTCCCCGCTCGTCTCGGTCCGCGAGATGTCGTGGATGCCGAACGGGCACTCGCCGATGATCTTGATGATCTTCGCGAGCCGGTTCTCCGCCGCATCCTCCGTCTCGAGGGCGCAGCGTGCCCGATAGCCGGAGCGAACCACCGTGAAGACGATGGCGTTGAAGATCGCGGCGTATTCGGCATCGAAGGGGCAATTGATGAAGACATCGCGTGCGGTGCTCGGTTTCGGCCTGCGCTTCGCGCCCGGCCGCCCGCTCACGTCTCGCGCCACGTCTTCCGCTTCCCGGCCGGGGAGCGACGCACGCGCTTGGCGATCGGGGCATGGCCGGGGTCGAGTTCGCGGGCGCGGGCGACCGCCTCCTGCTGGGTGTCACGGATCGCGCTCGCCCGTTTGGCGCCGGGTCGCCGGACCTCGTAGCGACCATCGTCGCGCCGCTGCACGCGAAGCTTCTCCGTCTCTCCGAGCGACTTTTCCCCAGGCGACTTTTCCCCAGGCGACTTGACCGCCTTCTGCCTCGGGGCCTTGGACGGGCTCGACACGCCGATGTCCTGCATCGCCCGCTCGATCGCTCGCCGGACTTCGGCGGAGGTGAAGCTCTTCGAGCGCATTTTGGGCGCCAGCACTTCGACGCCGTCGTAGGTGCGGCCGACCGTCTTGTAGCTGCGGGTTGAACGACTGCGAGATGTCTTCGTCATCGCCGGCACGCGGGACAAGCGACAGGGCGGCAGGCCTGACTCGTGACGCAACGCTAGCACCGCGCGCTCCGACTGTCACCAGCCTGGTGATTGCCGGAGTTCATGCAAATTTGGGTCCCTCTTCCCCAAAGGCCGGAGGCGAAGGTGAGGAGGCTTGGTCGCAATGCGCGACGATGCTGCAGCCAAATATTCGATAATTGATCGGATCTGTCATCTATATAGCTCCATATCGAGCGTTCATAAAATGTTCCAAATAATAGTATCTGTAATTTATCTTGTATGAGATGCAACATATAATTTAAGGAATGAATGTCATGTAACATGGTGTGGTTGCAGATCATGATACTTTCGATTGATGATCATGGGGCACTGGATTGTTTTACATGATTTGAGGTGAGAGCGCCGGTCAGGTGGCGCCGTCACGCCTGGATTTCGAGGCTCGATAATGGTCGAGGATGGCCCCAGCGGGCGATTCCGGCTGGTATTCGGCTCCGCGCCTCCGTAGTCCCCCGCATCGCGTTGCGGGGCGCTGCCGGAACCTCGCTCGGGGCACCGCGCTATCCCGGTCGATCGGCCGGGTCCCGGAGGGCTCCGGCGGCCTTCTACGGGACCACATCCATGACGCAGACATCGACGCCGGTCTGGCTCATCACCGGCTGCTCCACCGGGTTCGGCCGCGAACTGGCCAAGCTGGTCCTCGCCCGCGGCTGGCATGCGGTGGTGACGGCGCGCGACGCCGCCCGGGTCGCCGACCTCGCGGCGGGGGCGGAGGACCGGACGCTGGCGCTGCCCCTCGACGTGACGAAGCCTGAGCACGTCGCGGCGGCGGTGGCGGGTGCCGAGGCACGGTTCGGCCGCGTCGACGTCCTCGTCAACAATGCCGGCTACGGCTACCAGGCCTCGGTCGAAGAGGGCGAGGAGGAGGAGATCCGCGCCCAGTTCGACGCCAACGTGTTCGGGCTCTTCGCCCTCACCCGCGCGGTGCTGCCGGTGATGCGGGCGCAGCGGAGCGGGCACATCATCAACATCACCTCGGTGGCCGGGCTGATCGGGTTTCCCGGCTCGGGCTACTACGCGGCGACCAAGCACGCGGTCGAGGGCTGGTCGGACGCGCTGGCGGCGGAGGTCGGACCCCTGGGGCTCCGGGTCACCTGCGTCGAGCCGGGGCCGTTCCGCACCGACTGGGCCGGCCGCTCCCTCGTCCAGACCCCGAGCCGGATCGCCGACTACGCCGAGACCGCCGGCGCCCGCATGAAAACCACCGCCGAGATCAGCGGGACCCAGGCCGGCGACCCGGTCCGCGCCGCCGAGGCGATGATCCGCCTCACCGAGAGCGCATCGCCGCCGCGCCACCTGGTGCTCGGCGCCTTCGGCTTCGAGGCCGTGACCGAGCGGCTGCGGGCGCGGCTGACGGAGATCGAGGCGTCGGAGGCGGTGAGCCGCGGGGCGGATTTCCCAGCGGAACGCTGAGCGGTTCAGGCCCGCACCGCCTCCGCCCGCGGCACCCCGGCCCCCGCTCGCACGAACGGGCTGTCCGGCACCCGCGGCGCGAACCGGAACAGCCCGGCGGGCGCCACATCCTCCAGCTCTCCCGCCGCGAGGTCGCGGGCGATCACCACCACGAACGCCGCGCCCTCGCCCGGCCGGCCGAAGGGGCGGGGACGCGAGAACAGCGTGCCGACGCTCTCGACCAGCAAAGGCCGCTCCGACTCGACGACCTGCACCAGGCCCTTGAGGCGCAAGAGCCGCTCGCCGAGATGGCCGGCGAGGTTGTCGAGCCAGGCCGCCAGATCGTCGTAGGGAAGGGGAGCGGTGGGCCGGGCGAGCCAGATTGCGACGCGGGGATGCGCGCCGGCAGGCTCCGCCTGGAGCAGCGCCGGATCGAGGCCGGCCCCGGGCAACGGCGCGAAGGCGGCCGCCACCACAGCGGCGCGGTCGGAATCGGCCACGATCTCGGCGAGCGGGTTCAGGCCCGCGACCTCGGCCCGTCCTTGCGCGAGGCGGTCGGGCGGCGCGGCGTCGAGCTTGGTCAGCACGATGCGGTGCGCGGCGGCCCATTGCGCCGCGGCCTCCTCGAAGCCGGATGTTTCGGGACCCCGGAGCGCATCGTAGGTGGCGAGGACCGAGACCCGCATGGGAAAGCCGGCAAGGCTCGCGAGCTGGCGCAGGACCGGCCCGGGCTTCGACAGGCCGCTCGTCTCCAGCACGATTCGTCGGAGCGGCCCCGAACCGTCCGGCCGCTCGGCGGCCAGCAGCGCTTCGACGGTGCGGGCGAGGTCGCTCGTCATCTGGCAGCAGACGCAGCCATTCGCCAGCATCGTCATCGGCACGTCCGAGGAAACATGGTCTGCGCTCTCGCGCAGGATCAGCCCGTCGAGGCCGATCTCGCCGGCCTCGTTGACGATGATGGCCGTATCCGCCGCCTCGGGGAGCGCCAGGTAATCGCGCAGCAGCGTCGTCTTGCCCGAGCCGAGGAAGCCGGTGAGGACGACGAAGTCGAGGATGTCGGTCACGGTGCCGCCTTCTGGGAGGCCGCCTCCTTGGCGTACTTCGCCGGCACCGCCTCGTTCCAGGTCGCCTTGACCAGATCGCGCACGTCGGCGAGCAGCTCGGCGGTGTCGTAGATCACCCCGTCCTTGATCGTGTATGTCAGGCCCCGGTGCCAGGTGGCGCCGTTCGTCGCCTCGTCGAGGCGCAAGGCCCCCGTGCCGTAGAGCAGCTTGAAGTCGGTCAGCGGGTTGTGATCGTGGACCAGGAGGTCGGCGCGCTTGCCGACCTCGACGGTACCGATCTCGTCCTCGAGCCCGCACAGGGCGGCCCCTTGCGAGGTTGCGGCGCGCACGACTTCCAGCGGGTGGAAACCCGCCTCCTGCAAGAGTTCCAGCTCGCGGATATAGCCGAAGCCGAAGATCTGGTAGATGAACCCCGAATCCGAGCCGGCGCAGACCCGGCCGCCGCGATTCTTGTACTCGTTGATGAAGGCCATCCAGAGCCGGTAGTTCTCCTTCCACTCGATCTCGTTCTGGGTCGACCAGCGATACCAGTACGAGCCGTGGCCGCCGCGCTGCGGGGTGAAGTAGTCCCACATCGACTTCCAGGTATATTCCTTGTGCCAGTCGGCCTGGCGCGCCCGCATCAGGTCGCGGTTGGCATCGTAGATCGTGAAGGTCGGCACGAAGGTGAAGCCGAGCTCCAGGAAGCGCTCCAGGGTCTCGTTCCATTTCCGAGAGCCCGGTTCGGCGCCCTGGCGGAACATCTGGCCGGAGACCGAGAAGCGGAAATACTCGTCGTTGTAGTCGTAATCGAGCGGGAAGTTCTGCACCACCCGGTCCTCGAACAGGGCCTCGGGCAGGCCGTAATAATGCTCGGCGCTGGTGAGGCCCCAGCCGGCGGTGGTCAGCGCGTTCATCCGCGTCACCGCCATCTGGGCGTGGTGGCAGCCGGAACGGAGCCCGAGCGTGCGGCACTCGTCGAGGGCCGCCTCCATGATGGCGGGCGGCGCCCCAAAAAACTTCACCCCGTCGGCGCCGCGCTCCTTGAGCTGACGCAGCCACACCCGTCCCTCCTCGGGGGTGTGGATCAGCTTCAGCATGTCGTTGACGGCCGGGAAGTAGCTGTAGGCGAGGAGCCGCGGCGCCGCGATCTCGTTGGCCTCCGAGCGCTTCTTCTGGTCGAGCATCCAGTCGAGGCCGTTGAACGAGCCCATCTCGCGCACCGTGGTGACGCCGTGGGCGAGCCAGAGCTTGTAGACGTACTCGACCGGCGGCACCCAGCCGTTGGCGGCGTGGTAGGCGACGCCCGCATGGGCGTGGCAATCGACGAAGCCGGGGGTCACCCATTTGCCGCGGCAATCGATCTCGTGGTCGCCGGGTGCGGGCCGGTTGGCGCTCGTCGCGAGATTGCCCGTGACCTTCTTGAGCTGCACGATGCGGCCGTTCTCGACCACGATGTCGGTCGGACCGATCGGCGGCGCGCCGGTGCCGTCGATGACGGTGGCGGCCCGCAGCACCAGGCGCTTGTGCGGCCCGATCCCGCGGTCGCGGGAGGTCGACGGGACGAGGGGCGGCTGGCCGGCCTTGGCCCGCTCGGCGGCGAGCTCGTTGCCGGCGAGGATGGGGGCGTCGCTCATGGTGTCCTCCCGTGTTCTGTTGGCTCTAGCGGGCGTAGCGGCGGCCGAGGAGCGCGGTGCCGAGGGCGGTGAGCACCAGGGTCGCGGCGAGCAGGATGAAGGCGAGGGCCGCGCCGAACGGCCAGTTCATGCCCTTCGAGAACTGGTCGTAGACGGCGGGCGCCATCATCTTGAACTGCGAGCCGCCGAGCAGCACCGCGGTCGCGTAGGTGTTCATGCACAGGATGAAGACGAGGACGCAGCCCGCCACCGTGCCGGGGAGCGCCAGCGGCCACACCACCCGGCGGAATACCGTGAAGGAACTGGCGCCGAGATTCGCCGCCGCCTCCTCGACCGCCCGCGGGATGCTCTCGATCACCGAGGACAGGGTCAGGATCATGTAGGGCAGCACGACCGCGATCGTGCCGATCGCGACCGCGCCCGGCGTGTAGATCAGCTGCAGCGGCGCCGACGTGATGTGGAGGCCCCGCAGGGTGGCGTTGATGAGCCCGTCATTGCCGAGGAGTCCGAGCCAGCCCGCGGCGCGCACGACGTTCCCGACGAGGAGCGGGATCAGGGTCAGGACGGTGACGAGGCTCTTCCAGCGGCTCTCCATCCGGGCGAGCCGGTACGCCGCCGGGAAGCCGAGCGCCAGGGTCAGCGCCGTGCAGGCGAAGGCCATGACCAGCGTCGTGCCCATCACGCCGCGGTAATACGGATCGGCCACGGCGTTGAGGTAGTTCTGCGCCGTTGTCGCCTCGATCATCAGCTGCGTCGCGCTGTACTGATTGAGCGAGATGCGCGCGAGCAGCACCATCGGGCCGACCAGCAGCGCGGCGACGACGAGGACGGCCGGCAGGATGAGGGCGAACACGGGCGGAGATCTCGATTTTGGAATCTGTTCGACTGAGTCTTCAGCTCATCCCACCCGCGACCTCATCCTGAGGTGCTGCTGCGTGCAGCAGCCTCGAAGGCGGCCTCCAGATACTACGGCGACTTCGGGAGGCCTCCGTCGAGGTCC
>JAEWKL010000157.1 GCA_023386115.1 Pseudomonadota bacterium | reverse complement strand
AAAGCATCGCCCCGATCGGCGATGATCCTCTCGTCAGCCTGCCCACCCTGGCAGCCTGATCAATCCGGCCCCGGCCGGTGATCGTGGTGGCCACGCCGAAGCTACACCACGCCAGGGGACACAACCTGCCGATGCCTTCACCTGCAGTAGTCAGGACCTGATCTGACGGACGGTGTGGCGAAGCTGAGGCGCGAGCCGAGGCCGGGCGGCGGAGTGGTCGGGGTGCGCCGCGCCCGGCCTCGGCGTTCGAGAGGACACCGACCATGACGAGGGACCAGAAGGGCATCCGCGGCCGAGCTCCAGGCAGATCTGGATGCCTGGATCGCGAGCTATAACGAGGAGCGGCCGCATCAAGGGCGATGGTGTTTCGGCAAGACGCCGATGCAGATGTTCCTTGACACCGTCCCGTTGGCTCAGGCCAAACTGATCGCCGGCTGATCACTATCAGGCGGTGGAAGCCGACCACTTCCAGACGCCGTCTGCCCGAATAAGGACAAACTACTACAGCGTTACCGAGCATGCTGCCCAGGGTCTGAGCGGCGAAGACAGCGAGCAGCGGTCCGATCATCGGGATGCCCCTCCTTCGCCTCGGCCAGGAAGGCCGCGCGGGCCTCCGCCGGCTTGGCGTCGAGCGCCCGCATGCAAGGGACGGCGACCAGGCTGACCCGAGGGTGCTTTTCCTCCTCGATCGCGCCGGGGCCGCCATCCTTGGCGACGGGTGTCTCGGGCCGCCGAGGCGGCCGTCGGCATCAAGGTTTCGGGTCCGGGCCGGGGCTGATGCCGGCCCGCTCTCCGGTCCGACGAAACCGGGGATCGACGTGGCAATGCCGATCTCAGACCGGCGCCGCTCCGGCGAGCACACCCGCGGCGACGAGACCGTCGATCCGCTCGCGGGCGATGCCCCACGTCGTCAAGGCGTCGCGGGTGCCACTGCCCGGCCGCTGCGGCGGCTCCGGGAGGTCTGGCGGCGTGCCGCTGAAGCGGGGCGCCGGGGCCGGCTGCACCACGCCGGCGATCGTCGTGAAGGTGCCGCGGGCGCGGTTGTGAGGATGGAACGGCGCCTCCGCCATCGTCAGGACTGGGGCGAAGCAGGCATCCGTTCCTTCGAGCAGAGCGCACCACTCGTCCCGGCTCCGGTGAGGAAAGTCCGTTCCAGCGTGATCCGGAGCTCATCGCCGTCCGGGGTGTCGGGCGGGATGCCGAGGCGGGCGAGCAACTCGGTGCGGAAGCGGCGTTCGATCGGGGCGATCGCCACGTAGGCACCGTCGCGGCAGGCATAGGTGTCGTAGAGCGCCGAGCCCGAATCGAGCAGGTTGCGGCCCCGCTCCAGCGCGTGCAGCCCGGCGGCGTGGAGGCCGTAGAACGTCGTCATCAGGGAGGCGGCACCGTCGGTCATCGCCGCGTCGACGACCTGGCCGCGACCGGAGCCCTTCGCGGCGAGGAGCGCGCAGGCGATGCCGAAGGCGAGGTAGAGCGCGCCGCCGCCCATGTCGGCGACGAGGTTGAGGGGCGGCGTCGGCTTTGCGCCGGCCCGCCCGATCGCCGCCAGCGCCCCGGTGAGCGCCAGATAGGTGAGGTCGTGACCGGCGGCCTGCGCCAGAGGTCCGTCCTGACCCCAGCCGGTCATGCGGCCGTAGACGAGGCGGGGATTGCGGGAGAGCACGGGGTCGGGCCCGAGACCGAGCCGCTCCATCGTGCCGGGACGAAACCCCTCGACGAGGGCGTCCGCCCCGGCGAGCAGGTCGAGGACGAGGGCGCTCGCGCCGGGGGCCTTCAGGTCGATCGCCACCGAGGCGCGCCCGCGTGCCGTCAGGTCGTACTCGGGCGGTCGGGTGATGCCGAGATCGGCCGGCTCGATCCGGTCGAGGCGCAAGACCTCGGCGCCGAGATCGGCGAGCAGCATCGCGGCCATCGGGGCGGGCCCGATTCCGGCGAACTCGACGACCCGGATCCCGGCGAGCGGACCGGCGCGGGATGGAGCGGCGACCATGGCGCTCACATCCTGGACGGGAGCCAGAGGATGATCGACGGGAACGCCACCAGGATGGCGATGGCGACCAGGTGGGCGACGAAGTGCGGCCAGATTCCGTGGAAGACGTCGGAGACCGGACGGTTGGCATAGCGCGCGACGATGAAGCAGTTGAGCCCGATCGGCGGCGTGATCATCCCCACCTCGGCGGTCACGATCTTGATGACCCCGAACCACAGCGGATCGAAGCCGAGGCTCTTGATCAGCGGCAGCACGATCGGGACGGTGAGGACCAGGATCGCGATCTGGTCCATGAACGAGCCGAGCACGATGTAGCCGCAGAGGATCAGGGTGATGACGACCCAGCGCGACACGTCGAGGGCGCCGACCCAGGAGACGAGCCCCTGCGTCACCTGCGTGATCGTGAAGAAGTAGCCGAAGATGCTGGCGCCGACCAGGATCATGGTGATCATGCAGGTGCCCTGCGCGGCGTGCTGGAACGCCTTCACGCCGGTGGCGAAGTCGAGCTTGCGGCGGTGGATGGCGAGGAAGAACGCGCCGAGCGCTCCGAAGGCCGAGGCTTCGGTCGGGGTGGCGACGCCGGTATAGATCACGCCGGTCACGATCCCGAACAGGACCAGCATCGGGCCGACGGCCTTGAGGAGCCGCAGCTTGTCGGCCAGCGCGACACCCTTGACGGTCGGGGCCCGGCGCGGATCCTCCCAGACGAGGAGCAGGATGGTGAGCATGATCGTCGCGGTGACGAGGATCGCCGGGATGATGCCGCTGACGAGCAGCTTGCCGACATTCACCTCAGCGAGCAGACCGTAGATGACGAGGGCGACGCTCGTCGGCAGCAGCATCGAGAGGGTGCCGGAGATCGCCACCACGCCGGCGGCCATGCGCGGCTCGTAGCCCTGCTTGAGCATCGCCGGCAGCGAGGTCGAGGACAGGGTGGCCGCCGAGGCGGTGCTCGATCCGCAGATCGCGCCGAAGCCGGCACCGGCGAGCGCCGTCGCCATGCCGAGCCCGCCCGGGACGCGGCCGACCCAGGCGGCAGCGGCCCGGAAGAGGTCGTCGGCGACGCCGCTCACCAGCACCAGCTCGGCCATCAGCAGGAACATCGGGATCGTCAGGAGCTCGTAGGAGCCGACGACCGAGAGCGGCGAGGTCTGGAGGATGCCGGTGACCATGGCGGCGCCGCCGAGCGCCCACAGGCCGGCGGCGCCCGAGACCGCCATGGCGAACCCGACCGGAAGCCCGATCGCCAGAAGCGCGAACAGGGCGATGACGACGGCGACGACGATCATTCGAAGCCCCTCTGGGCAATGGCCTCGGCCGAGCCGGCGATGGCGGGAAGCGGCAGCACCTCGCGTCCGGTCGCGAGGGAGACGGCGTGGCAGAGCCCCGACAGGACGAGGCGCAGGGTCAGGAGCCCGGCGCCGAGCGGCATGAAGGCGACGGAGGCCCAGGTCGGCCACGGGTAGCTGCCGGCCAGCACGTCGCCGGCCTCGTAGGCCTCGAGCGCCCGATCGGCCCCGGCCTTGGTCAGGAGGGCGAAGAACACAGCCGAGAGGGCGCAGATCACGACCTCGCAGGCGTAGCGGCCGCGTCGCGGCAGCACGTGGTGCAACAGGTCGACATTGATGTGGCCGTTGACCGCGAATGTGCGCGACAGGGTGAGGAAGAACAACGCCACGATGACGTAGAGCGAGATGACGTCGTAGGACCAGCCGAACGGCCGGTTGAGCAGGTAGCGCATGCCGACGTCGATGCCGACGATCCACATGATCGAGAACAAGGCGAGAGCGGACAGCCACGAGGCGGTGACCTCGATGGCGGCGAGCGCCCGGTCGAGGCGGCGGAGCAGACCGATCACGGCGCGGCCCGCCGGCGCAGCAGGCGAAGCGGCGTGTAGGTCACGACCGTCTCGCCGCGCTGGTTGACGACGTGGTTCGTCGTCCGCACGAGGCCGCGATCCCGCTTCGAGGTCGGCGTGAGCTCGCTCACCTCGCATTCGAGGCGAATCGTGTCGCCGATGACGGTTGGTCCATGCACCGTGAAGCCGGCCTCCAGGAAGGCGAGGCCGGTGCCCTGCATGAAGGCGGTGAGCAGCCCCTCGGCGAAGGAGTAGACGAGCGCGCCCGGGACCACCCGGCCCTTGATCGCCATGTCGTCGCGCTCGGCGGCGTTGGTGAACAGCTCCTCGGTCAGCCAGGTGAGGTTCACGAAGGCGGACAGGTCGGCCTCGGTGATCGTGCGGCCGGCCGTGTGAAACCACTGGCCGACCGAAAGATCGTCCCAGTGCAGCCCGGTCCCGAGGCGCACGCCCCGTCTCTCGGCACTCATCCCTTGCTCTCCGGATCAGTGGAACTTGCTCAATATGACTTGGGAAGACCGAGGACTTTCTCGGCGATGAAGCACAGGATCAGCTGCGGGCTGACCGGGGCGATGCGGGTGATCATCACCTCGCGCAGGTAGCGCTCGACCTGGTACTCGCGGGCGTAGCCGAAGCCGCCATGGCTCATCACGGCGCGCTCGCAGGCCTCGAACCCGGCCTCGGCGGCGAGGTACTTGGCGGCGTTGGCCATGGGACCCGCAGGCTTGCCGGAATCGAAGTGCCAGGCCGCCGACAGCGTCATCAGGTGGGCGGCCTCGAGCTTCATCCAGCTCTCGGCCAGGGGATGCTGGATCGCCTGGTTCTGGCCGATCGGCCGGTCGAACACGATCCGCTCCCGCGCGTAGGCGACGGCGCGCGCGAGCGCCGCGCGGCCGAGCCCGACCGCCTCGGCGGCGATCAGGATGCGCTCGGCGTTCATCCCGTGCAGGATGTATTCGAACCCCCTGCCCTCTTCGCCGATGCGATCCTCGACCGGGATCTCGAAGTCGTCGAAGAACACCTGGTTGGTGTCGACGCACTTGCGGCCCATCTTGTCGATCTCGCGCGCCTCGACCCGATCGCGGTCGATGCGGCAGTAGAACAGGCTCAGGCCGTCGGCGGGCCGCTTCGTCTGCTCGATCGGAGTGGTGCGGGCGAGCAGCAGCATCCGGTCGGCGACCTGCGCGGTCGAGATCCAGACCTTCTGGCCGTTGACGACGTAGCGGTCGCCCTTGCGCTCGGCCCGGGTCTTGAGCCGAGTGGTGTCGAGGCCGGTATTCGGCTCGGTCACCGCGAAGCAGGCCTTGTGCTCGCCCGCGATGAGCGGCGGCAGCATCCGTCGCTTCTGCTCCTCGGTGCCGAACACCACGACGGGGTTGAGCCCGAAGATGTTCATGTGCACGGCCGACGCACCCGACATGCCGGCGCCCGACTCGGCGATCGCCCCCATCATGACCGCGGCGTCCGCGATGCCGAGGCCCGAGCCGCCATAGGCCTCCGGGATGCAGATGCCGAGCCAGCCGTCGCGGGCGAGCGCGGCGTGGAACTCGGTCGGGAAGCCGCCGTGCGTGTCGCGCTCCATCCAGTATTCGTCGCCGAACCGGGCGCAAAGGTTCAGGATGGCGGAGCGGATGCTCTTCTGCTGCTCCGACAGATCGAAGTCCATGGCGGCTTCCTTTCAGGGCGCGGGCAGCGTGACCTTGGACGCCGCGAGGGCCGCGATCTCGGCCGCCGACAGCCCGGCCTCGGCGAGCACCGCATGGCTGTCCGCGCCGAGGCGCGGCGCCGGGCGGGTGATCATCGGCGGCGTCGCCGAGAACCGGCCCGGGATGCCCGGCATGGTCAGCCGGCCCTCGCTCGGATGGTCGATGTCGACGAAGAAGCCCGTCGCGGCGAGGTGCGGGTCCTCGATCAGCGTGTCGAGGGTGGCGAGGCGCGAGACCGGGATGTCGGCGCGATCGAGGAGCGCGACGCTCTCCTCGGTGGTGAAGCCGGACAGGATCTCCGCCACCATGCCGTAGATCGCGTCGACGTGGCGGGTGCGCTCGCTGATCGTGCGGAAGCGGGGATCGTCCCGCCACACCTCCGGCCGGCCGACGGCGTCGAAGAAGCGCTGCCACTGGCCGTCGTTGTAGATCAGCGCGCAGACGAAGCCGTCGCGGGTGGCGTAGGGCCGCCGATCCTTGGACAGGAGACGGGCATAGCCCGGGGGCGCGATCGGCGGATCGAACAGGCGCCCACCCATGTGATCGGCGAGGACGAAGCTCGCCATCGTCTCGAACATCGGGATGTCGAGGCGCTGGCCTTCGCCGGTGCGCTCCCGGTGCCAGAGCGCCGCGGTGATCGCCCCGACGCCGTAGAGCCCGACCACCCGGTCGACGACGGCGAGCGGCACGTAACGCGGCGCGGTCGCGCCCGCCTGCACGGCGAGGCTCGGCAGCGCGGACGCTCCCTGAATCAGGTCGTCATAGGCGGGCCGACCACCATTCGGGCCGTCCTGCCCGAAGCCGAACAGCCCGGCATAGACGATGTCCGGCCGGAGGGCGGCGAGGTCGGCGTAGCCGAGGCCGAGCCGCTCCATCACCTTCGGCCGCATGTTGTAGACGAGGAGGTCGGCTCGAGCCGCGAGCCGCAGCAGCGCGTCGCGCCCCGCGGGCTGCTTGAGGTCGAGAACGAGACTGCGCTTGCCCCGGTTCACCTGCAGGAAGATCGCCCCCATGCCGGGGTTGCGGAACGGTCCGAGGCCGCGCACCGGATCGCCCGCCGGCGGCTCGACCTTGATCACGTCCGCGCCCATGTCGGCGAGGAGCTGCGTGGCGTAGGGCCCCATCAGGGTGTTGGTAAGGTCGAGGACCCGGAGACCTGCGAGTGCACCGGCCATGACGTCACGGCCTCCGTGCGAGGACGTCGCGGAATGCCGCGAGCACCCGGGTGCCGGCCTCGCCGCGGCGGTCGAGTGCGGCTGCCCATTCCCAGGCGGTCGCCTCGGAGGCCCGTGGGCTGAGGAGGTCCCGCGCCTTGCCGGCCGTCAGGTCCTTCACCCGGTCCATGACGAGCGTCGTGCCGGACCCGGCGAGGAAGTGCCCGACCGGGAGGCTGTCGGCGAGCCGCAGCGTCTCGTCGGCGTGTGCCGCCGTCGCGGTGAGGAGGGTCGCGGCGGAGAGGAGCGTGCGGGCGAGCCGTCGCATCAGTGGAGCGCCTTCTCGAAGGCCTCGAGCACCGCCGTGCCGGGCTTGCCGCGGCCGTCGAGCTCCTTCGCCCAGACCCTTCCGATCCCGGCCATCTTCTCGGCGACCGCCGCCTTGTCGGCGTCGCTCAAGGCGATCTCGGTCACGCCCTTCGTCTTCAGCCGCTCCTGGTCGGCCCGCTCCTGCTCCTGCGAGATCTGGCAGCCGCGCTCGGTCGCCTCCTTGCCGACGCTGCGGAGCGCCGCCTGGACCGCGGGCGAGAGCGTGCGCCATTTCCGCTCGCTGATCGTGTACATCACGATGAAGCTGCCGAAATTGGCCCCGAGCGACGCCGACTTCGTCAGATCCTGCAGGTCGTAGGAGTAGATCGACGAATAGGGAAACAGCATCCCGTCGATCGTCCCGCGCGACAGCGCCTGGTAGACGTCGGGCGTGGCGATCTGGATCGGCACGGCGCCGAGCGCCTGCACGGCGAGTTCCTTGGCTTTGCCGGACGTGCGGATCTTGAGGCCGCTGACATCGGCGATCGACTTGAGGTTCGGGCCGCGCAGAAAGATCTGGTACGGCGGCAGCACCAGGGTGAACAGAAGCCGGACGTTGTTCGGCGCCAGTTCGCGCTGCGCCACGATCCCGCCCTCGCCGGCGAGCTGGTAGAACGCCTTCGTGCCCTCGCACGAGGTCGAGAAGCCGAGCGGCAGCTCGGCGACGCCGGAGAGCGGCAGCTTGTCGGTGGTGAACGAGGGCGCGACATAGGCGATGTCCGCGACGCCGTTGCCGACCAGGGCGAGCATGTCCTTGGCCTTGCCGAGCTGCTCGGCCGGGTAGTACTCGAACTTGACCGCTCCCTGCGTGCGCTCGGTCGCCTGCTGCATGAACCACTTTGTCACCTTGTCGGCGATGTAGTGGCCAGCTGGAAAGCTGTCGGCGAGACGCAAGGTCACCGGATCCGCGGCCTGCGCCCGCCCCGCCCACAGGGCGAGCGCGAGGGCGCCGAGCGCCACGGCTTGAGGAAGCTTCGATCTCGACACGGGCGCCCTCCCTTGACAGAGCAGTTTGTTCTGGTTCGCGTCGTCCGGCTCTATGGGGTGGTCGGTGGATCCGCGGCGGATTCGATCGCCCGGCACGCGGCCTGGACCTGCGCGGCGCGCTCCTCGATCCGCCCTTCCATCCGATGCCGGGGCCCCGCGAGGGTCACCGCGAAGGCCGTGCCGTGCACCTCGACCGGCACCGCCACCGCGATCACGTCCGGATAGCTCTCGCCGTCGTTGAGGAACCAGCCGCGCGCGAGCGAACGCTCGATGTCGGCGAGGTAGTCGGCGGCGTTCAGGATCGTCCGGTCGGTCAGACGCTCGTAGAGGAACGAGGCGGCCAGCGCCTCCCGCTCACCCGGCGGCAGCCGCGAGACCAGGGCCTTGCCCATCGAATTGACCTGGGCCGGCCGGGTCTCGCCGATCTTGGCCGAGTAGCGGATGCGGTGGGGCGATTCGAGCACCTCGAGGTAGACGACCCGGTCGCGGCTCAGGCTCGCGAGCACGATCGTCTCGCCTGTGGCGTCGCGCAGCGCCTCCAGCGCCCGCAGGAGGTCGGTCCCGACCGGATCGTGCCGGGCAATCTCCTGGGCGAGCGCCAGCATGCGCCGCGTCGGATACAGGCTGCGCCGGGCGCCCGTGGTGTAGATGAAGCCGCGCTGCTCGAAGGTGCGGACCAGGTTGAAGCAGGTCGAGGGCGCCATCTCGAGGCGCCGCGCCAGCTCGGCCGGCGCCAGGGGGCCCTGCGCCTCGGCGAAGCGGACATACAGATCGAGGACCTGCTCGGCGGCCTTCAACGCTTCATCCCCCTGACATCTTATTCGTGTGGGTGAAAGCTAAGGACTAACCGGGTCGCGTGTCAATCAGCGGGAGCCCGGTCGCCGCGGGAAGGCGCGGGGTGCGCGGCGGCGCGGTACGCCCCGCTCGGCGGCGCCCACCGCCTGCCGGTCCCGCCGTCATGCGGCGCGCCGGATATCCGGAAGCGGAGAGG
>JAEWKL010000625.1 GCA_023386115.1 Pseudomonadota bacterium | reverse complement strand
GGTCAACGTCGTCAAGGCGGTCGCCCCGGCAGTGCAGGAGGCCGGCGCCGCCCTGGTGCTCGCCGGCGGCGGGGGCATCGACCTGGCCACCGTGGCCTCCCGCAGCGGCGCGGACGGCGTCCACGTCCAGGCGAGCGACGCCGAGGCGGACCCGGCGGAGGCGTCGTCCGACGAGGCCGAGGACGCAGACGAGGAGGAGGCGAGGGGACCGCTGCACGCCCTGCGCGAGCGCCTGCGCGATGGCCGTATCCTGGGGGTCGGCGGCATCCGCAGCAAGCACGCCGCGATGCAGGCCGGTGAATCCGGTGCCGACTACCTGCTGTTCGGCGACGATCCCGATCTTCCCCTCGACACCCTCGTGGCGCGGCTGACCTGGTGGGTCGAGATCTTCGAGACGCCCTGCATCGCCCTCGCCCGCGACCTCGCGGCGGTGCCCGACCTTGTGGCGACCGGGGCCGAGTTCATCGGCCTCGATCCCGCGCTCTGGGCCGGGGAGGGGGGTGAGGCCGCGGTCGCCGCGGCGCAGGCGCAGATCCGGAACCGCCCCGCGGGCGGGGAGGGGTGAGGATGCGGCATCCTCGCATCGTGACCTCGCCCCGCATCGCGACGCTGGCGCTGCTCGGAATGGTCAGCGTCGCGGCCGGGCCGGCCGGAGCCGCCGCGCCGGGCGTCGCTTCGCCGAGCACTTCCTCGCCAAGCCCCGCTTCGCCAGGCGTCGCCTCGCCCGGTTTCGGCGCGACCAACACCTTCGGCGCATCCAGGTCGACGACCCTGCCGGGTGCGGCCTCCCTGCCGCCCGCGCCGTCGAACGACCCGAATGCCGATCTCGCCTACGGCGCCTATCAGCGCGGCTTCTACGTCACGGCGTTCCGCGAGGCGACGAAGCGGCTCGAGAAGAACAAGACCGACTTTCCCGCCATGACCCTGCTGGCGGAGCTCTATAGCCAGGGCCTCGGCGTGCGCCAGGATCCGGCGCGGGCCGCCGAGTGGTACCGCCTGGCCGCCAATCTCGGCGATCCCCACGCGGCGGCGGCCCTCGGCATGATGCAGATCGAGGGCCGCGGCGTGCCGAAGGACCTAGGTGCCGGCCGCACCCTGCTGGAGAAGGCCGCTGCCCGGGCCGACGCCACCGCGAGCTACAACCTGGCCCTGATCCTTCTCGGCACGGGCGCGCCGGCCGACCTGACCCGGGCGATCGAGCTTCTGCGCCAGGCCGCCCACCAGGAGCTGGCCCCGGCCCAGCATGCGCTCGGCGTGCTCTACCTCCAGGGCCGCGGGGTGACGAAGGACACGACCAAGGCGGCCGGCTGGTTCCGCCGCGCCGCCGACAACGGCGATCTCGCCGGCGAGGTCGAGTTCTCGATCCTGCTGTTCAACGGCGAGGGCGTGACGAAGGACGAGGTCCGCGCCGCGCGCTACTTCCGCCACGCCGCCTTCCGGGGCAACGCCGTCGCGCAGAACCGCGTCGCCCGCCTCTATGCCAGCGGCCGCGGCGTCGCGAAGAATCTCGTCGAAGCCGCAGCCTGGGACATGGCCGCCCGGGCGCAGGGCCTGTCGGATGCCTGGCTGACCCAGGCGGTGTCCGGCCTCACCCCCGAGGAGAAGGCCCGGGCGGAGCGGCTGGCGGCGGACCGGGCGGGGCCGTGAGCGGCATCCGGTAAGCGCCCGATCTCCCAGCTGGGTCGGGCCGCTGCGGGTCCGCGCAAGGCTGCATCGCCCGAAAAGTGGTTTCCTCGTCTCGGGCTCATGCTCTAGAGCCAATCATCAGCGAGGTGCCCCGCTCGGATGCGGGTGAGCGCCTCTCCTCGCGTTCATCTCGCGCGGGCGCGACCGCCCGCCCTCGAAGGATCGTCCCATGACCCCGACCCGCATTCCGGGAGCCGCCGCCCGATGATCGTCTCTCCCCTGATGACCGTGATGGTCGATGCCGTGCGCAAGGCGGCGCGCGGGCTCAAGCGCGATTTCGGCGAGATCGAGAACCTGCAGGTCTCGCGGAAGGGACCGGGCGACTTCGTCACCGCGGCCGACCGCAAGGCCGAGGCGACCCTGCGCGAGGCCCTCATGAAGGCGCGCCCGGGCTACGGCCTCATCATGGAGGAGAGCGGGGTCATCGAAGGCCAGGACAAGACCCATACCTGGCACGTCGACCCCCTCGACGGCACCACCAACTTCCTGCACGGCGTGCCGCATTTCTGCATCTCGGTCGGCCTCGAGCGCGAGGGCACGATCGTCGCCGCGGTGATCTACGAGCCGATCAAGGACGAGCTCTACATCGCCGAGCGCGGCAAGGGCGCCTTCCTCAACAACAAGCGTCTGCGGGTCGCCGGCCGTCAGGATCTCGCCGACAGCCTCGCGCTCTACGGCTCGCCCTATCTCGGGCGCGGCAGCCATCCGCGGCTGCTCAAGGAGCTGGCCGCCGTGATGGCGGTGACCGGCGGCGTTCGTCAGACCGGCTCGGCCGCCCTCGACCTCGCGGCGGTCGCCTGCGGCCGGGCCGATCTCTACTGGGAGCGCGACATCAAGACCTGGGACATGGCCGCCGGCCTGCTCCTGGTGCGCGAGGCCGGAGGCTTCGCCACCAGCGCCGATGGCGGCGCCGACCCGATGAGCGCCGGCTCGGTCGCCTGCGGCAACGAGGTGCTGCAGCGCGAGCTGGTCGCCATCCTGCGCAAGGTCGGCGGCTGACCGCGTCCGCCCGGGCCGGTGCCTGACCGGTCCGGGCCCCCGTCCCGCCCGAATTCCAAAACCCGAAGGCACACCATGGACCCGCGCACCCTGTCCGCCCTCAAGGACGCGATCCGCTCGATCCCGGACTACCCGAAGCCCGGCATCGTCTTTCGCGACATCACCACCCTGCTCGGCGACGCCCGCACCTTCCGGCGTGCGGTGGACGAGCTGGTGCATCCCTTCGCGGGCGGCCGGATCGACCAGGTCGCCGGCATCGAGGCGCGGGGCTTCATCCTGGGCGGCGCCATCGCCCATCAGCTCTCCTCGGGCTTCGTGCCGATCCGCAAGAAGGGCAAGCTGCCCCACACCACGGTCTCGATCGCCTATGCCCTCGAATACGGCACGGACGAGATGGAGATCCATTCCGACGCGGTGAAGCCCGGCGACCGGGTGATCCTGGTCGACGACCTGATCGCCACCGGCGGCACCGCCACGGCGGCGGTCGAGCTCTTGCGCCGGATCGGCGCCGAGGTGATGGCGGCCTGCTTCGTCATCAACCTGCCGGAACTCGGCGGCGCCGACCGCCTGCGCGCCCTCGATCTGCCGGTGCGCACCCTGATCGAGTTCGAGGGGCACTGACCGAAAAAGGCGGGCCTTGCGGGCCCGCCTCTCATTCATCCGTTCCGGGCGATCTCGCTCAGGCGGCCCTTCCTCAGGCGGCCCTTCCTCAGGCGGCCTTGGCGAGGCTCTCGAACAGCCCGCGCCCGTCGGTGCCGCCGACCAGACCTTCCACGAAATTCTCCGGGTGCGGCATCAACCCGAGCACGTTGCGGGTCTCGGAATAGATGCCGGCGATGGAGTTGAGCGAGCCGTTGCGGTTGGCCTCCACCGTGAGCTGGCCGGCCTCGTCGCAGTAGCGGAACGCCACCCGGCCCTCGCCCTCGATCCGCGCGAGCGTGTCGGGATCGGCGAAGTAGTTGCCCTCGCCATGGGCGACGCAGACGTCGATCACCTGGTGCTGGGCATAGGCGCGGGTGAAGGCGGTGTCGGTGCGCTCGACCCGCAGGGTCTGCCGGTGGCAGATGAAGCGGCGGTTGACGTTGCGCATCAGCACGCCCGGCAGCAGGCCGGATTCGCACAGGATCTGGAAGCCGTTGCAGATGCCGAGCACCAGGCCGCCGCGGGCGGCGTGGGCCCGCACCGCGTCCATGGCATGCGCCCGGCCCGCGATGGCGCCGCAGCGCAGGTAGTCGCCGTAGGAGAAGCCGCCGGGCAGGACCGCGAGGTCGGTGCCAGCGGGCAGCGCGGTCTCGGTATGCCAGACCGAGGCCACCTCGGCCCCGGCGAGGCGCAGGGCCCGGGCGACGTCGGCGTCGCGGTTCGAGCCCGGGAAGACGACGATGGCGGCCTTCATCGGGCGATCTCGACGCGGTAGTTCTCGACCACGGTGTTGGCGAGCAGCCGGTCGCAGGCCGCCTTCACGGTCGCCTCGGCCGCGGCCTCGTCGGCGGCCTCGACCTCGACCTCGAAGAACTTGCCCTGGCGCACGCCGGCAATGCCGGTGATCCCGAGCGAGCGCAGCGCCCCTTCGATCGCCTTTCCCTGAGGGTCGAGGACGCCGGTCTTCAGGGTGACGGTGACGCGCGCTTTCATCGGCCAGACCTTCGGCATCGGAGGGCTTCTCGACGATCCCGATAGTGCCTTACGGCCCCCGAGGCAACGCCGCGAGGAACTCGGCAGGGCGCATTGATCTTTGCTGGAGGGATTCTAATAGTGGTGGGTGCTGGTGGGTATCGCGGCACGGACGGGCTCGTCCCGCCGCGAGGGTGATGGGGTTCAGGGGTGTGTCATGTCGAGCGCCGGGGAAGCGTTCATCCAGCAGGCATTCAACCTGATCGACGGCTTCGACGACATGTCGGACCCGCTCGACGTCCAGCAGCGCGTGCTCGATCTCGTCAAGGATTGCGGCTTCACGTATTTCACGATCACGCGGTTGCCGCAGCCGAGTGAGCGTCTGGCACCGAACGTTCTGCTCAGCAGCTGGCCGAAGGGTTGGCTGTCGCATTACGACCGGGTCGGCCATTACCGTTACGATCCAGTGGTGCGACACTGTTACCGGACCATCGAGCCGTTCGCCTGGACGGAGGTGCATTACGAGCCGGAGATCCTGCCGCGCGCCCGCCGGGTGATGGATGAGGCAGCCGATCACGGCATGGCGGTCGGCTTCTGCGTGCCGATCCACGACGCGATGGGCTTCCAGGCGGTGGTGTCCCTGGCAGGGGAGCGGGTCGAGATGCCCCCGCGGATCCGCCGCGGCGTCCACATGCTCGGGCTCTACGCCTGGGGCGCGGCGGAACGCACCACGGCCCGACGGCGCAAGCCCACCGGCCGGCTGCTCAGCACCCGCGAGCGGGATGTGCTGTCCTGGGCGGCGCTCGGCCATACCTCCGACGAGGTCGCCGCCATCCTCGGCATCTCCTGCCAGACGGTGAACACGCATCTCAGGAACGCTCGCCTGAAGATCGGCACCCGCAACACCACCCACACGGTGGTCGAGGCCCTCCGGCGGCGCGAGATCACGCTCTGAATGCCGGTTTGATCGGCTGCGTTATCGGATCTCGCACCAGGTCGACATCTCTCCTCGTCCTCCCGGGGCTCGCCGTCGGCGAGAACCCGGGATCCATGACCGCTGACGGTGGAAACGAGAGCGATTGGCGTGCGGCTTCATCCCGCCGCGCCTTCGGACGGGCCCGTTCGGAGGTGCCGGCCGAGCCCGAACGGGCGTCGGCGCCGAGGCGCGAGGGTATGAAAATCCGTCACTGGCTTTGCGTCGTTCGCCTGTCGCGGTCCTGGCGTATCCGGCCGGTTTCGCGGCCGGCCCGCTGGATCGGCCGGATCTCGGTGAACGATGCGGCGCCCGCCGTCAGCCCGTCGCTCGTCAGGTGTTCGGCGCCATCGTTCGCTGCGCCTCCCGCCTGATCGGACGAACCGGACGACTGACCGACGCTGAACCGGCCGATCGGACTCACAGCATGGCACGCTGCCGCGGATCCCCGTCCGGCGCCGAAAATGCCGCAAAATCAAAGAGCCCGCGCAGCGATTCGGCTCTCCCCTCACGATATTTCGGGATACCGGCCCTCCGTTCCATCTGCGCGAATGCTGCGAGAGCGAGGGAGGGACGCCCGCATGATCCGGCTGCATGTCATCGATCGGACGAATCGCGACGCTTACGCTGATGCCATCGATCAGCACCACGTTCTGCGCAAGAAGATCTACATGGATGAGCAGAAGTGGAGTGCGCTCCGCGATATCGACGGTCGCGAGATCGACCAGTTCGACACCGACAGCACCGTCTATCTCCTGGCCATCGGGGCGGATGGCGAGGTTGCGGGGGGCACGCGCCTGCTGCCGTCGCTGGGACCGACGCTCCTGAGCGAGGTGTTTCCGCACCTGGCCAGGGAGCGCGGCTTCGAGCGAGCCCCGGAGATCTGGGAATGGACCCGCTTCTTCGTCGCGCCGCGCTTCCGGGAGGATAAGCGGCTGTCGCGGGTGGCCGGCATCGTCGCGGCCGGCATGGTGGAGTATTGTCTCGATCAGCGCATTCCGCGCATGAACGTGGTCGCCGAAGCCTACTGGATCCCGAAGGTCTCGGCCCTCGGCTGGCGCCCGCGACCCCTCGGCCTGCCCCTCGCCCATGAGGGATTGTCGATCTGCGCCTTCACGATCGCGATGACCGAGGAGGCCTTGCAGGCGACCCGCGCCGTCTACGGGATCGAGGCGCCGTCGCTGGTCCGGCCGAAGCGGCCCGCCCCCGGCCACGACCACCCTGCATCCGACCACGTTCTGTCTGCTTGAGACCACGGATGCCGATCGACGGTTACGATAGCATCGACGTGCCGCCGCGCGCAGAGGACCGAACGATCGCGGACCGGCTGGCTGCGCACCTGATCCGGGCGCACGAGCTGGCGGTGGCGTCCGACGATGCGGTCGCGACGGGCCTGATCCGCCTCGTGCTCTGGCATGTCGGGCGCACCTATGCGCCGGCGGCCGAGAGGCTCGCCGAGGAGAGGGAACCGTCGTGACGCTCCGCATCCCCTCCCGCCTGGTCCCGCCCGAGGCGCAGCCCGGCCGATCGCTCCCCGAAGCGGCTGCGGGTTTCGCGCAGGCCCCGCACGGGCCAACCCGGCAGGCCGGACGTCAGCGTCCGGCAGCGCCTTCATCCGCCATCCCGGCCGCCCGGCCGGACCCCGACGCTGTCCTCACCTCACCGGGCACATCCGCCATGCCGATCGCGAGCAACTCCCCTGTCCCACTGACCCACCTCTCGCAGGCGACCCGTGCGGAGATCGAGGTCCTGCGCCTCGCCGCCGGGATCCTCGATCTGCAGCGGACTGCGAGCCCGAGCATCCGCGAGCTCGCCTCCGTGCAGGCGCTGATGCACGCCGCCGAAGCGGTCTTCGACGAGCTCGGCTTCGGCGACGAGCCGGATCGGGCACTGTCCTCCTGAGGGAGGCGCGCCTCAATAGGCGACCCGCTTCTCGACGTAGCGGAACTGGATTGCCGTCAGCCCGATCACGATGGCCATCAGCACCACCGACTGCGCCGCCGAGCCGCCCAGATCGGCGCCGATGCGTCCGTCCTGGTAGACCTTGTAGACCAGGGTCTGGGTCGCCCGGCCGGGGCCGCCATGGGTGAGGACGTCGATGACGCCGAACGTCTCGCAGAAGGCGTAGACGACGTTGACCACCATCAGGAAGAATGTGGTCGGCGAGAGCAGCGGGAAGACGACGGTCCAGAACCGCCGCGCCGGGCCGGCGCCGTCGATCGCCGCCGCCTCGATCACGCTGCGGGGAATTGCCTGGAGCCCGGCGAGGAAGAACAGGAAATTGTAGGAGACCTGCTTCCAGGCCGCCGCCATCACCACCAGGATCATCGCGTGGTTCCCGTCGAGCAGCGGGTTCCACGGGATGCCGATCTGGTTGCGGCCGCGGGCGATCAGCCCGAGGCCCGGCTGGAACAGGAAGCCGAACAGCACGCCGGCCACCGCCGGCGCCACCGCGTAGGGCCAGATCAGGAGGGTCCGGTAGATCCCCGAACCCCGGATCTCCCGGTCCGCCATCGTGGCGAGCAGCAGCGCGAAGCCGAGCGACAACCCCGCCACCGCCGCCGCGAAGACCAGCGTGGTGACGAGGGCTTGGTAATAGGCCGGGTCGGTGAACAGGGCCCGGTAGTTCTCGAACCAGACGAACTCGGTCGAGAGCCCGAACGCGTCCTGCATCTGGAACGACTGCCAGACCGCCTGGACAGCCGGCCAGTAGAAGAACAGGCCGACGATCAGGAGCTGCGGCGCGATCAGCGCCGCCGGCAGCAGCCGGCCTCCGAAGGTGACGCGTTCGGGACTCATCGATTCAGGATCCGCTCACTCTTCGGCCTTCGCTGAGGCGCTTAAAGCATTTTCCGACGAAGTGGATGCCGGTTCGTCGGAAAATGCGGCAAAATCAACGAACTAGAGCGCTGCTCGATTGCAGCGCGATCGGCAGCGCTCTAACGTCCGGCCTGCTTCTCGAACTGGCGCAGCATCGCGTTGCCGCGGGTCGCGGCCTCGTCGAGGGCCTGCTTGGGCGTCTTCTTGCCGGCGAGCGTCGCCTCGATCTCCTCGGCCCAGAGATCGCGCATCTGCGGCAGGTTGCCGAGACGCAGGCCTCGGGAATTCTCGGTCGGCGTCTTGTTGGTCAGCTCCTTGATCGGCACTTCGAGCGCCGGGTTCTTGTCGTAGAAGCCGTCGGCCTTGGACTTCTCGTAGGCCGCCTTGGTGATCGGCATGTAGCCGGTGGTCTGGTGCAGCTTCGCCTGCCGGTCGGTGTCGGACAGGAAGGTGAAGAACTTCGCCACGCCCTTGTACTCGTCGGGCTTCTTGCCGCCCATCACCCACAGCGAGGCGCCGCCGATGATGCTGTTCTGCGGCGCGCCCGGCACGTCCGGATAGTAGGGCATCGGCGCCGAGGCCCAGGCGAACTTCGCCGCGCCCTTCACGTTGCCGTAGGAGCCGGACGACCCGAACATGATCGGGCACTCGCCGGCGGTGAAGCGGCCGAACCCGCTGTCGTAGCGGCCGGAATAGTCGAAGCTCTTGTCCTTCTGCGCCTCGGCCAGGTTGGTCAGGTGCTTGACCTGGAGCGGGCCGTTGATCTCGAGCGTGGTGTCGAGGCCGTCCATGCCGTTGGCCTTGGTGGCGACGGGCAGGTTGTGCCAGGCCGAGAGCTGCTCGATGTTGAGCCAGGTGACCCAGGTGGTCGAGAAGCCGCAATTCGGAAAGCCGTTCTGCGTCAGCTTCTTGGCCGCCGCGAACAGGTCCGGCCAGGTCTTCGGCGGCTCGTTGAGCCCGATCGCCTTCAGGGCGTCGAGGTTGGCCCACATCACCATCGACGACGAGTTGAACGGGAACGAGAGCATCTCGCCCTTGGTCGTCGAGTAGTAGCCGGTGATCGCCGGCAGGTAGGCGTTCGGGTCGAACGGCTCGCCGGCATCCTTCATCAGCTGGTAGACCGGCTTCACCGCGCCCTTGGCCGACATCATCGTGGCGGTGCCGACCTCGAACACCTGCATGATGTGCGGCGCGGTGCCGGCGCGGAAAGCGGCGATGCCGGCATTCAGCGTCTCGCCGTAATTGCCCTTGTAGGTCGGAACGACCTTGTAGTCGCTCTGCGAGGCGTTGAACTCCTCGGCGAGGCGGTTGACCGCATCGTTGTTGGCGCCCGTCATCGCGTGCCACCATTGCAGCTCGGTCACGGCAAGCGCTGGGGTGGCGGCGGCCAGGCCGAGGCCGGCGAGCGCGATGCGGATGGTCAGGGTGGTGGCCATCGGGTGTCCTCTCCTCGTGTGCGGCCCCTCATGCGGGGCCCGCGTGACACTCCGACGACAGAGGCGCCGGGGGCCACGCGGCCCGCACCGTCGCGGCGGCGGGCGCTTGTTAGTAGCTGGCTAAGCACAGCCATGCCCGCCGGACAAGGGACTCTGTGAGGACTAAGGCCGCGGCCGGTTGCGCAGGGCCTGGATGGTGGTGGTCGGGGTGATCGCCTCGGGGTCGATCGGGCAGTGCAGGATCGCCGGCAGGCCGGAATCGATCGCCCGCGCCAGGGCCGCCGGGAAGTCCTCGGTCCGATCGACTCGTTCGCCATAGCCGCCGAAGGCCTTGGCATAGGCGGCGAAATCGGGGTTGCGCAGGGCGGTGCCGGAGACGCGGCCGGGATATTCGCGCTCCTGGTGCATCCGGATCGTGCCGTACATGCCGTTATCGACCAGGATGATGATGACCGGCAGCCCGTACTGGACCGCGGTGGCGAAGTCCTGACCGTTCATCAGGAAGTCGCCGTCGCCCGACACCGCCACCACGGTGCGCTCCGGGAGCAGGCGCTTGGCGCCGATGGCGGCGGGCACGCCGTAGCCCATCGAGCCGGAGGTGGGGGCAAGCTGGCCGTCATGGGCCCGGAACGGCCAGAAGCGGTGGACCCAGGTGGCGAAGTTACCCGCACCGTTGCACAGGATCGCGTCCGCCGGCAGCGCCTCCCGCAGATGGGCCATCACGCCGCCGAGCTGGAGCGTGCCTGGCGTGGTGATCCGGGTCGGATCGCTCCAGGCCAGGTAGTCGGCGTGCAAGGCCTCGGTGCCGGCGGCCCAGGGCAGGGCGCGGGGCGGCTGCACCGTCTCGATCGCCGCCGCGAAGGCGGTGGGGCTCGCGTTGATCGCGAGCGCCGGGCTGTAGACGCGGCCGAGTTCCTCCGGGTCCGGATGGACGTGGACGAGTGTCTGGCGCGGCCCGGGTATGTCGAGGAGCGTGTAGCCCTGCGACGGGATCTCCGACAGCCGGCCGCCGACGAGGAGCAGGAGGTCGGATTCCTTGATCCGCGCCAGGAGCTTCGGGTTGACGCCGAGGCCGAGATCGCCGGCATAGCAGCGGTGGTCGGCCGGGATCGTGCCCTGGCGCCGGAACGAGCAGGCGACGGGAAGCGAGAACAGGTCGGCGAAGCGGGCGAAGCGCCGCACCGCCTCCGCCGACCAGCGGCTGCCGCCGAGGATCGCGAACGGCTTCTCGGCCTTCGCCAGGAGGTTCTGGAGTTCGACCATCTGGGCGAGCGCCGGATGGGTCTCGACCGGCCGGAAGGCGGGCGCGTCCGGCACGCTCGCGGTCTCGGTCAGCATGTCCTCGGGGAGAGCGATCACCACCGGACCGGGCCGGCCGGCGGTGGCGACGTGGAAGGCGCGGGCGATCAGCTCGGGCAGGCGGTCGGCGCTGTCGACCTCCGTCACCCACTTGGCGATGGTGCCGAACACCGCCCGGTAATCGAGCTCCTGGAACGCCTCGCGCTCCCGCGCCGCCCGCTCGATCTGGCCGACGAACAGGATCATCGGGGTCGAGTCCTGCCGGGCGATGTGCAGGCCGGGCGCCGCGTTGGTGGCGCCGGGGCCGCGGGTGACGAAGCAGATGCCGGGCCGGCCCGTCAGCTTGCCGTGCGCCTCCGCCATCATGGCGGCGCCGCCCTCCTGCCGGCAGACGGTGAGGCGGATCTCCGCGTCGTGCAGCGCGTCGAGCACCGCGAGGTAGCTTTCGCCCGGCACGCAGAAGATGTCGCCGACGCCGTGGCGGGCGAGCTGGTCCACCAGGATCTGCCCGCCGGTGCGGGGGCGGGGGGCGTCGGTCATGGGTGCGTTCTCCGGTGGTCGCTCAAGAGCCTGTTCGGATGCCGAGGTCTGTTTGCATGCGATGTGTGATCCATCCAACCCGCGACCTCATCCTGAGGTGCTGCGCAGCAGCCTCGAAGGAGGCCTCCAGCTGGCTCAGTGATTTCTGGAGCCCTCCTTCGAGGCTCCCTGCGGTCGCACCTCAGGATGAGGTTGCGGGTTGGAAAGAACAGGCTGACGTGCCCCGCTCGCCGGTCACCCACCCCAGGCCGGATCCGCCAGCACACTCTGCGTATGGTCCCCCACCTGCGGCGAGGCGGTCTCCGCCGCCATCGGCACGCCGTCGATGACGATCGGCGAGCGCACGCTCGGGATCGTGCCGCCCTTCGCCCGCGGATCGGGCAGGTCGACACGCAGGCCGCGATGCAGCACCTGCGGATCGGAGAAAACCTCGGCGAGGTCGTTGATCGGGCCGGAGGGCACGTTGACGGCGCCGAGCCGCGCCAGCAGGTCCGCCTTGGTGTGACGGCTCGTTTCGGCCGCGATGAGCGGGATCAGCACCTCGCGCCGCGTGACCCGGCCGGGATTGGTGGAATAGTCCGGGTCGAGGTGCCAGGTGGTGCCCAGCACGGTGCAGAATTTCTGGAACTGCCCGTCATTGCCGCAGGCGACGATGATGTGGCCGTCGGCGGTCGGGAAGACCTGGTAGGGGACGATGCTGGTATGCTCGTTGCCCATCCGCGGCGGCAGCATCCCCGACACCAGGTAGACCAGCGCCTGGTTGCCGAGTACCGAGACCTGCGTGTCGAGGAGCGCCATGTCGATGTGGCAGCCCTTGCCCGTGGCGTGCCGCCCCTGGATTGCGGCGAGGATCGCGACGGTGCCGTAGACCCCGGTGAACACGTCCGCGAAGGCGACCGCGGTCTTGACCGGCTCGCCCGCCGGCTCGCCGGTGAGCGACATGATCCCGCCGAGCCCCTGGATCATGAAGTCGTAGCCGGCCCGCGGCGCGTAGGGGCCGTCCTGGCCGAAGCCGGTGACCGAGCAGGTGATGAGCCTCGGGTTGAGGGCGCTCAAGCTCTCATGGTCGAGGCCGTACTTCGTCAGGCCGCCGACCTTGAAGTTCTCGATCACCACGTCGGCATGGGCGGCGAGCGTCCGAACGATCGCCTGGCCCTCGGTGGTCTCGAAATCGGCCGCGACCGAGCGCTTGCCGCGGTTCGTCGAGTGGAAATACGAGGCCGAAAGTGGTTCGCCATCCGCGCCCTCGACGAAGGGTGGGCCCCAGGATCGCGTGTCGTCGCCGACGCCCGGCCGCTCGACCTTGACCACGTCGGCGCCGAGATCCGCCAGGAGCTGGCCGATCCACGGACCGGCCAGGATTCGGGCGAGTTCGAGCACCTTGATGCCGGCAAGCGGTTTGTGCACGGAAACGAGCCTCCCATCGTTGCGCCTCCCAATTCGGGTCGACGCCGAGATCCCAGGGTCCGGGATCGTGGTCCGCCTGCATACGACGCGGCTCAGGCCGCGGGAAAGCCCGCCCGCCTCCGATCAGCCCTGCGCCAGCCGCCTTCCGCTGGCGGGGTCGAACAGGTGCAGGGCGGCCGGATCGATCGCGAGCCGCACCGTGTCGCCTTCCTGGGGTGCGGAGCCCGCCGGCACCTGCACCGCCACGTCGGTCCCGGCGAGCGGTCCGTGCAGCAGGCGGGTGGCACCGAGCTCCTCCACGAAGGCGATCCGGAAGGGGAGGCCGTCCTCGGCGAGCCGCAGGTCCTCGGGCCGGATGCCGGCCTCGACCGCCGTGCCGGGCGCGATCCCGGCCGCCGGGATCACCGCGCCGTCGATCCGCACGGCCCCCGCCTCGGCTTCGGCCTTCAGGATGTTCATCGGCGGCGAGCCCATGAAGGTCGCGACGTAGCGGGTTGCCGGGCGGCGGTAGATCTCGATCGGCGTGCCGACCTGCTCGATCTGGCCGCCATTCATCACCACCAGCCGGTCGGCCATGGTCATCGCCTCGACTTGGTCGTGGGTGACGTAGACCGTGGTGACGCCGAGCTGGCGCTGGAGGCGGCGGATCTCGACCCGCATCTGCACCCGCAGCTTGGCGTCGAGGTTCGACAGCGGCTCGTCGAACAGGAACACTTGGGGCTTGCGCACGATCGCCCGCCCCATCGCGACGCGCTGGCGCTGGCCGCCCGAGAGCTGGCGCGGGTAGCGCGTCAGCATCGCGTCGAGGCCGAGCAGCCGCGCCGCCTCCTTCACCCGGGTCTCGATCTCGGGTTTCGGGGTGCCGCGGTTGCGCAACCCGTAGGCGAGATTGTCGTAGACGCGCATATGCGGATAGAGCGCGTAGTTCTGGAACACCATCGCGATGTCGCGGTCGGCGGGCTCGACGTCGTTGACGGTGCGGTCGCCGATGGTGATCGCCCCCGAGGTCACTGTCTCGAGGCCGGCGATCATCCGCAGCACCGTGGACTTGCCGCAGCCGGATGGGCCGACGAGGACGCAGAAGGCGCCGTCCGGCACGTCGAGAGAGACGCCGCGCACGGCCTCGACGCCGCCGGCATAGGTCTTGCGCAATTGGTCGAGGGCGAGGCCGGCCATCAGAGCGATCCGATCGTGCGGAAAGAGGTCACTTCTCGGTCTCCACCAGGCCGCGCACGAACAGCTTCTGCATCGCGAACACCACCACGACCGGCGGCAGCATCGCCAGCACGGCGGTCGCCATGACGATCTGCCACTCGGTGAGCTGGTCGGTGATCGAGGTCATCTTGCGCAGGCCGATCACCACCGTCTGCATGTCGTCGCGGGTGGTGACGAGGAGCGGCCAGAGATACTGGTTCCAGCCGTAGAGGAACTGGATCACGAACAGGGCCGCCATCGTGGTGCGCGAGAGCGGCAGCAGGGTGTCGAGGAAGAACCGTACCGGCCCGGCCCCGTCGATGCGGGAGGCCTCGACGAGCTCGTTCGGCACCGTCAGGAAGAACTGGCGAAAGAGCAGGGTCGCGGTCGCCGAGGCGATCAGCGGCAGGGCGAGGCCCGCATAGGTGTCGAGGAGTTGGAGATCGGCCGCGACCTTGTAGGTCGGGTAGATCCGCACCTCGACCGGCAGCATCAGGGTGACGAAGATCGCCCAGAAGGCGGTCTGCCGGAAAGGAAAGCGGAAGTAGATCAGCGCGTAGGCCGAGAGCAACGAGATGAAGATCTTGCCCACAGCGATGGCGAGCGCCATGATCGTGCTGTTGAGGAGCATCAGCCCGACCGGCGCGCCGGCCATGCCCGATTCGGTCAGCGCGCGCCGGTAGGTCTCGAGGCCGTGGCCGCCCGGCCAGAGCGGCATCTGGCCGTTGGCGATCGTGGCTGCGTCATGGGTCGAGCCGATCAGCGCCAGGTAGACCGGGAAGACGACGATGCCGACCCCGAGGCAGAGCACGAGGTGCGGGATCAGGTTGCCGAAGCGGCGGTTCTCGACCAACGGAGCCGCTCCCTGGCGGATGGCATCTTGTTCCCGGTGCCGCACCACCGTGACGGGCGTGCGACGCACCCGAGCAGACTTGCGTTGGCAGGCCAACGCCCCGTCCGCTTAGGTTCTTATTTTGCCACAGATTTTTGTCGCAAAGCCGGCAACCACTTTTGCGAAACCTGCTTAGCACCGGTCAAGCTCTGACGGAAGCGCCGCCCACCCGGAGGGGCCTACAGGGCGGCCCACCCGGAGGAGCTTACAGGCCTGCCTGCTCCGCCAGCGCCTTGAGGTCTCCTTGCGGCCGTGCGCCGAGATGGGAGATCACCTCCGCCGCCGCCACCGCGCCGAGGCGGGCGCAATCGGCGTGGTCGAGGCCGCGGGCGAGGCCGGCGAGGAAGCCCGCCGCGAACAGGTCGCCGGCGCCGGTGGTGTCGACCACCTCGCGCACGGGCGAGGCCGGCACCGCCTTCGTGTCCGCCCCCGACACGACCAGGGCGCCTTCCTCGGAGCGGGTGACGACGCCGAGCAGGCCCGTCTCCTGGCGCAGGGCCGCGAGCGCCGTATCGGCATCGGCGGTCTGGTACAGGCTCTTCAGCTCGTGGATGTTGGCGAACAGGATGTCGAGGCTGCCGTCGCGGATCAGGCCGAGGAACTCGTCGCGGTAGCGGTCGACGCAGAACGCGTCCGACAGGGTCAACGCCACCTTGTTGCCGGCGCCGTGGGCGATCTTGGCCGCCTTGCGGAACGCCTCCTTGGCGGCCGGCGGGTCCCACAGGTAACCCTCGAGGTAGACATGGCGCGCGCTCTTCACCGTCTCCTCGTCCACGTCCGCCGCGGAGAGGCCCTGGCAGGCGCCGAGATAGGTGTTCATGGTGCGCTCGCCGTCCGGCGTCACCAGCACGAAGCAGCGGGCGGTGGCCGGACCCTCGGCGGCCGGGGCGACGCCGAACTGCACGCCGGTGGCGGTGAGGTCGTGGGCGAAGAGGCGGCCGAGCTCGTCGTCGCGCACCTTGCCGATGAAGCCCGCCCGCGCTCCGAGCGATGCCGCGCCCACCGCCGTGTTGGCGCCCGAGCCGCCCGAGATGATCGTGGCCGGACCCATCACCCCGAACAGGTGCTCGGCCCGGGCCTCGTCGATGAGCTGCATCGCGCCCTTGTGGACGCCCTCGCGGACCAGGAAGGCCTCGTCGGTGCGGGCCATCACGTCGACGATGGCGTTGCCGAGGACGAGGAGGTCGAGGGAAGCGGTCATGCAGGGGCTCGCGTGCAAGATGTTGAGCCGCCTGTCGCATTCGCCGCCCGGAGGGTCAAGCGCGGGCCGGCGGGCTACGGCTCCGCGTCGAAGAGGGAGGCGACGGGGAGTGCGAGGCCCGGCGGGTCGAGAACGAGGGTGCCGTCCTGCGCGAAGGCGCTCTCGATCCCGTCGCCGGCCCGGCGGTGGTGGACGACCGTCCGCCGGTCGGGATCGATCATCAGGTAATGGTGGATGCTGGGCACCCGGAAATAGCCGGCGAGCTTCTCGCTCGCATCGGTCCGGCGGGTGCTCGGCGACGAGACCTCGACGACGATGACCGGGTTGGGAACCTCGACGGAGTTCGAATCCCTCCGCGGTCCACAATAGACCAGGGCATCCGGCTCGTAGGCGGTGTGGGCGTCGATCCGAACGGTCACGCCGTCCGGCAGGGCCCGGCACGGCAGCCCGGCGGCCCGAATGCCGCGCCTCAGCGCGACGTAGACGGCGGCCTTGACCTCAGCATGCAGCACGCGCTCCGGCGTCATCGCGTAAATCTCACCCTGCACGAGTTCGTAGCGACCCGGATTGGCTTCGCTCCAGGCCAGGAACTCGTCGACGCTCATGCGGGTCTGCGGAAGCGGCTTCATCGCGCTGAACCTGTCGTGGCACGCCTGCGGTCATTATCGTAGCACGCCGGTCACCGCGCGCCGAAGGGATCGCCCACCGTGAGGCCGATCCCCGACAGGTCGAGGGGTGGCCTTCCCGGTCGCAACTCCGCGCCCGCATCGTTGAGGGGCTGCCCGCGGCGCCCGGCCCCTCCGCGCGCCGCGGGTCATTGCAGCGACTGCATCTCGCAATTGGCATACGCGACGCTGCCGTCGGCATAGGCCTTGAGCTTGCGCGCATAGGCCTCGGCGCTCGTGCGGTAGGGGCCGAGCTGCGCGTTGTAGGCCTTGATCCCGTCATTGTAGGTGTAGGCCTCCCAGCCCGGGCAGCCGCCCTTGGCGTCGAGACAGGCAGGCTTCTGCGGCAAGGCGGGCTTCGCCGGCTTCTCGCTCACCGGGGGCGGGGCGGGAGGAGCGGCGCAGGCGGCCCGCGCCGCTTGGTGGGCTCCTTGAGCCAGCAGCAGCAGGAGGGCGGCGAGGGCGGTGCGGGGCACGGCGGGTCTCCTCAAGGGGCGGGCCTTCAGGGCGGACTTTTCGCGCCCGCGAAGACCTCTCACGCCATCGTGTGGTCGGCGGATCGGGTCAAACCTCCCCTGACGGCTTATCTGTGGCGCATTCCGCACTGCACCCGGTTCCCGAATGCCCACCCAGACCCGTATCGCCTATCCATGGCTCGACCGCGCCGGGCGCCTGTCCCGGTTCAAGCTCGCGGTGTTCCTCCTCTGCCTCGCGCCGGGCCTGTGGTTCACCGCGGCCTATGCCCTCGACCAGCTCGGCGCCAAGCCGCTGACCGCCTATCTGCACGCGATGGGCGACTGGTCGGTGCGGTTCCTGATCCTGTCGCTCGTGGTCACGCCGATGCGGCGCATCGCCAACGCTCCGAAGCTGATCCTGGTGCGGCGGATGCTCGGACTCACCGCGCTCGCCTACGCGCTGTTCCATGTCACGCTCTACATCGCTGACCAGAAGTTCGACCTCGCCCGGGTGGCGAGCGAGATCGTCTTTCGCATCTATCTCACCATCGGCTTCGCCGGCCTCCTCGGCCTGACGGTGCTCGGCGTCACCTCGACCGACGGGATGATCCGCCGCCTCGGCAAGGCCTGGCCGCGGCTGCACCGGCTGGTCTATCCGCTCACCGCGCTGGCGCTGCTGCACTTCTTCCTGCAATCGAAGATCGACGTCTCGAAGCCGGTGTTCTGGAGCGGGCTGTTCCTCGCCCTGATGGGCTGGCGGCTGATGCATCACCTCAAGGTGCCGAGCACGCCGCTGCCGCTCGTAGGGCTCAGCGTCGCGGCCGCCCTCGCCACGGCGGGGCTGGAGGCAGCCTGGTACGCGCTCGCCACCGGCGTGCCGGCCGGTGCAGTGCTCGCCGCCAACCTCGACGTCTCCTACGACATCCGTCCGGCCTGGTGGGTGCTCGGCGTCGTGATCCTGATCGTGCCGCTCAACCTGTGGCAGAACCGGACAGCGTCCGGCGGAGGCGGGTCCGTGGCGCGGCCGATGCGCGCCGTGAAGGCGTGATCGATGCCGTCGGCGGGGATTGCCTCGCGGGTGTCCACATGGGTGAGTCCACCGTGCAGTCAAAGTCGCGGCCGGCGGTATCTCAGATCTACGCCGGTTCCTGGCCGCGACTGTCTTAACATGAATCGGTCCAGGGTCGGTCGACGCCAGAACGGAGGTGGACAGTCCGACCGACCGTCAGTTAGCCCGATCGGAGACGTTGGAGAGCCGCAGGCGACGCAGCCAGCGCTACACGAGAGAACCGGGCGGGCCGCCTCGAGGCGTTGCAGCAGGCTCGCCGCAGGAGGCCGCAAGAGCCACGCCGCGGCCATTCCAGGCACCCTCCTGGGCGGAGCGGGGGTGGTGCCGATCCGGCGCGACCCCATCACCTCGGCCATCACGTCGCCGCGGAGTGCGAGCGCGCGATGCCGATGCAGCATGGAAGTGGTGGGCATCCCTGATCTCAGTGAATGACAACGCTTGAAGGGTCAACGCAAAATGCCCATTTCGTTCTGCGGCAGTGGACAGTAAATGACGTATCTTGTGGTTCGATGACATCATTTGCCTCGGTTTTTGTCCAACATATCAATGTGAAAAATTTATAATATTCTACTCCACGCGCCGCCAAAATTTTCAATACTCATAGTTCCTGAACAGATGTTTTGCACATGTCGATCTTGAAGTGGGAAATGAAAAACATCATGATTCAAGATTTATTGTGTCGGTATAACAAATCTTATTTTGCAATCGTATTCCAATGATATAACAGATTAAACTCCAGATTTGGCAAAAATATGGGAGGTAATTTATGAATGTTAAGTATCAAATTTTCATCAGTTCTACATATAGAGATTTAATTAATGAAAGAGCTAAATTGTAGGAAAGTTTATTGGGCAGGAACATTTATATACCTGTCGGCATGGAAAATTTTGAGGCATCTCACCGATCCTCATGGGACCTCATAAAAAATAGGATTGCCGAATGCGACTACATGTTAGTCTTGATCGGCGATAATTCTGGATCTTATGGCGAGAGTGGTGTCAGCTTCACGGAGATGGAATACGATTATGCAATGAAAATCAATGTACCGACGGCAGTGTTATTGAAAAAAGATTTCCAGCCGCGCGCTTCCAGTGCCAAAGAGCTGAGAGATGCAAAAAATGTCCTGAATTTTCGAAAGAAATGTGAAAAAAATCACAATATCAGGTATTGGTCAACGCCGGACGAGTTGGCGGATTATGCCCTGGCTGCCCTCGAAGCGCTTGTCAGAGGTGCTCCACGCAGCGGATTGGTGCGCGGACGTGATGCTCTCTCTGACGTCTTATTCAATCTACTGGACCGAGCTCCGCACGATCATATCCTGAGCGGCGAATGGTCTGGATACTTTATTGAAAGGGAGAACAATCAGGTTCGCATTATAGAAGAATCCGTCGTTATTGAATATGACGAGGGAATTTACCGTGGTGTGCACCGGTGCCTCTCCGAAAAAGAGGTGATTTCCACTTGCGCGGTTTTATCGGAGATGACAGTTTGGTTGGGTTATACTCGTTTTATGAGGATAAGTTCGAGTATGGCGGGATTTTTAATCTGAAGATTTCAGAGCAGGCAGATTGGTTGGAAGGATTCACGACATGGAAGGCTTGGCCAACAGATAAAATCGAATGCTCTAAATATATTCTTCATCGATCAAATATCGCAAAATCATCGCAATATCGGACTGTTGCGATGCAGACGCTTCAAGAGGAGATCAACAAGGATGGCAAAAATGCTTCATGATTTGCGTTATCGCACGCTGGCGCAGAGTGCACGACCGCGTTGTCGATATAGACTGTACGCGCACAGATCTGCGATGTTCCACCCTGATGTGTCGCGCCTGATACATCGCAGAAGGACAGGTGGATGGTGCCCGGGGACGGAGTCGAACCGCCGACACTGCGATTTTCAGTCGCATGCTCTACCAACTGAGCTACCCGGGCGCACCGGCCGCGCAGGGCGGCGGATCGAGCACCAGAGATCGTCCCCGCTCAGGGACGGCACCACTCACGTCAGGGACGAGGACGTGGTGCCCGGGGACGGAGTCGAACCGCCGACACTGCGATTTTCAGTCGCATGCTCTACCAACTGAGCTACCCGGGCCCGCCGGCTGCGTGGGGCAGCGGCGTTGAGCGGGGGTATAGAGACGGTCGGATCGCCTGTCCAGC
>JAEWKL010000032.1 GCA_023386115.1 Pseudomonadota bacterium | reverse complement strand
GGGGGCCCCCGCCCGGGCGCGGCGCCCGGGGGGGGGGCGGCCCGCATCCGGGACGCCGGCATCACCTCGGGCGGCATCACCGCCCTGTTCTCGCCGCTGACCGCGTCCTGCGAGGAGGAGGCGGCCGCCATCGTCCGCGACGTGATCCCGGGGGCGAGGATCACGCTCTCGCACACGCTCGGCCGCATCGGCCTCCTGGAGCGCGAGAACGTCACGCTGCTCAACGCCGCGCTGCAATCGCTCGGAGTCCGCACCGTGGCCGCCTTCGAGGAGGCGCTCGCCGCCTCCGGTATCGCGGCGCCGTTCTTCCTGACCCAGAACGACGGGACCGTCGTGCTCGCCGCGGTCGCGGCAGCGAACCCGGTCCATTCCTTCGCGTCCGGCCCGACCAACTCGATGCGGGGTGCCGCCTTCCTGTCGGGCCGCGACGGCGCGATGGTGGTGGATGTCGGCGGTACGACCAGCGACGTCGGTTCGCTGGTCAGCGGATTCCCGCGCGAGGCCAACAACGTCGTGGCGATCGGCGGGGTGCGCACGCTGTTCCGCATGCCCGATCTCCTGCCGATGGCGCTCGGCGGCGGCACCCTCATCGACCCGGCCACCGGCGCGATCGGGCCGCGTTCCGTCGGCTACCGCATCACCGAGAAGGCGCTGGTCTTCGGCGGCGACACCCTGACGGCGACCGACATCGCGGTCGCGGCAGGCCGGATCGAGATCGGCGACCGCGACCGCGTGCGCCACCTCGATCCGGCCTTCGTCGCCGCCATGCTGGCCCGCATCGCCGGGATGGTGGAGGAGGGGGTCGACCGGATGAAGGTTTCGGGCGGCGCGGCCGAGCTCGTGGCGGTCGGGGGCGGCGCCTTCCTGATCCCGGATCGCCTCGAGGGCGTGAGCGAGGTCGTCCGCGTCGCCCATGCGGGCGTCGCCAACGCGCTCGGCGCCGCCATGGCGCAGATCTCGGGCGAGGTCGACCAGATCTTCTCGGACCTCTCCCGCGACGCGGCGCTCGCCGAGGCGCAGGCGCTCGCGGAGCGCCGGGCGGTTGAAGCCGGGGCCGATCCCGGCAGCCTCAAGGTCATCGAGGTCGAGGACATCCCGATCGCCTACCTGCCGGGCGGGGCCCGCCGCGTGCGCGCCCGCGTCGTCGGCGACGTGCGGGAGCCTACGCCACGCGTGGAAAACGAGGCCGTCTAGTGCACCTCACACAACTCCCGCTGCGCTGACGCCGCCTCGGCGAGCGACGACGGTGACCGGGAGCTTTGTGAAAGACACGAAGCAGACTTGCGGTGCAGGCCGACCCCTCGTCCGCGCCGTTTCTTGTCCTGTCGCAGATTTTCGCCGCAAAGCCGGCAACCGCTTTTGCGCAATCTGCTCAGGGCCTCGGCTCGATCCGGCACGGTCACGGACTCGGCGCGATCGGGTCGAGATCGTATCGAACAGCAATACGCTTGCAGCGTTCAACGAAACGAGCGGCTTGAACCCTGGCCGTTCGCTGCTATCGTGGCCTAGACCTTGCAGGTCCCTTGACGGATTAAGCCACTCGCGGGAGGGCTCATTTGACCGGGCTCAGGGACGACACGGCATCGATCGGTTCGTGGATCGAGGACGGCCCTGCGCCGCCTCGCGGCAGCCGGCACCGGCCGGCCCGGGCACGGTGACGCGAGCCGCCGATGCTCCGCACCATTCTCCAGCGCCTGCTCCTCGCCGTCCCGGTCCTGCTCGGCGTCCTGCTGGTCGGCTTTCTGCTGATGCAGGTCGTGCCCAATGATCCGGCGGTGGTGCGGGCCGGGCCGACGGCGACGCAGGACGTCATCGAGGCCATCCGGCGCGATCTCGGCCTCGACCAGCCGCTCTGGATCCAGTTCCTGATCTATCTCGGGCGCCTGCTGCGCGGCGATCTCGGCGTCTCGATCATCAACAACATGCCGGTGATCGAGGAACTCGGAAATACGATCGGGCCGACGCTCGAATTGATGCTGGCCTCGCTGATCTGGTCGGTGCCGCTCGGCATCCTGCTCGGGACGGTCGGCGCCTATTGGCGCGGCCGCTGGCCCGACCGGCTGGTCGTGGCGGCCTCGGTGGCCGGCGTCTCGGTGCCGGTCTTCCTGCTCGGGCTCGGCCTCGTCTGGCTCCTCGGCTTCCACTGGCAGCTCCTGCCGTTCACCGGCCGCACCGGGCCGCTCTGGACCCTCGAGGGACTCCAGGGCGTGATCCTGCCGGCGGTGACGCTCGGCGGGGTCTTCGTCGGGCCGGTCGCCCGCATGACCCGCAGCTCCGTCCTCGACGCGCTCGGGGCCGACCACGTCCGCACCGCCCGGGCCAAGGGCCTGACGGAGACGGCCGTCGTGCTGCGGCACGCCTTGCGCAACGCGCTGATCCCGGTCGTGACCCTGATCGGGTTGCAGATCGGCTTCCTGCTCGGCGGCGCGGTGGTGGTCGAGACGATCTTCAGCTGGCCCGGCATCGGGCGGCTCGCCGTGGGGGCGATCCTGTCGAGCGACGCGCCGATGGCGCAGGGCACCATCATCGTGCTCTCGGCCGGCTTCATCCTGATCAACCTGATCGTCGACGTGCTCTACGCCGTCCTCGATCCCCGCATCCGGGAGGCCCGATGAGCAATCCGATCGCGCTCACGCCCGAGGCGAGCCCGCACGCCGCCTTCGCCGTCACCGCGCGCCCCTCGATCCTGCGCTTCCTCCTGCGCGAGCCGGCGAGTGCGGTGGCTCTGGTCGTCGTCGCGCTGCTCGTGCTGGCGGCGCTCCTCGCGCCGTGGCTCGCACCGACCGATCCCTATGCCGGCGACCTCGCCAATACCCTCAAGCCCCCGGGCGACGGCTTCCTCCTCGGCACCGACGGGCAAGGGCGCGACATGGTCACCCGCCTGCTGTTCGGCCTGCGGATGACGCTCGCGATGAGCCTCGTCGCCGTCGTCATCGGCTGCGGCCTCGGCGGCCTCGTCGGGTTCGCGGCGGCCTATTACCCGCGGGTCTCCGGGCTCCTGATGCGCCTGATGGACGTGCTGCTGTCGTTCCCGGCGATCCTGTTCGGCCTCGCCCTGACGGCGATCGTCGGGCCCGGCCTCACCGCGGTGCTGGCCGCGCTCTCGATCGCCACCATCCCGCTCATGGCGCGGGTGGTGCGCGGGGCCGCGATCGTGGTGCTGCAGCAGGACTACATCGAGGCCGCCCGGGCGATCGGCATGGGCGACGGCCGTATCCTGACGCAGTACGTCCTGCTCAACTGCCTCTCGCCGATCTTCGTCTTCGTCACCCTGCGCTTCGGGCAGGTGATCCTGCTCGGCTCGCTCCTGTCCTTCATCGGTCTCGGCGCGCAGCCGCCGACCGCCGAGCTCGGCGCCATGGCGTCGGACGGGCGCAACTTCCTGTTCTTCGCGCCCCACGTCTCGGTCCTGCCGAGCCTGCTGATCTTCGTCGTCGTGCTCGCCTTCAACGTCCTCGGCGACGGCCTGCGCGACGCCCTCGACCCCCGGATGCGCCGCTGACCATTTCGAGAGGATTTTTTTCGATGAAGACGCTCGCCACGGTCGCATGGGCGACCGGCCTCTCGCTGCTCGGTCTCGCCCCGGCCCTCGCCCAGACGAAGGCGCCGCTCACCATCCTGCGCGTCATCGACGCCGACCGCTACGACCCGGTGCGCTCGACCGCGACCTCGGCCTCCGAGGTGCTGTTCATGCTGGCCGACACGCTGGTCAGCCTCGACTTCGACATGAAGACGGTGAAGCCGCTGCTGGCGAAATCCTGGACCCGGTCCGAGGACGGCCGGACCTATACCTTCGACCTGCGCCAGGACGTGAAGTTCTGCGACGGTCGGCCGATGACCGCCGAGGACGTCGTCTACTCGCTCAAGCGCTGGATCGACCCGGCCACCCGCTCGCCGGTCGCGAGCCGCGCCGGCAAGGTGAAGGACATCCGCGCCACCGACGACCACACGCTCGTCTACGAGCTGCAGGAGCCGTTCAGCGACCTCCTGTACCAGCTCACGCAATCCTTCGGTTCGATCGTCGACAAGAACACGGTCGAGAAGCTCGGCCAGAATTTCGGCGTCCAGGGCTTCAACGCCACCGGGCCATATTGCTGGGTCAGCTGGACGCCGCGCCAGGACCTCGTGATGAAGAAGAACCCCCATTACACCTGGGGCCCGTCGATCTACAAGAACTCCAAGCCGGAGATCGACCAGATCGTCTGGAAGGTGGTGCCCGAAGCCAATACCCTGATGGCCGCCATGCAGGCGCGCCAGGCCGACATCACCTACTACCCGCCGCTGTTCTCGATCGACACGATGCAGCGCGTGCCCGGCCTCAAGGTGCAGCAGCAGAAGGACTACATCTACGACGTCTTCTTCGCCTTCCGGGTCAACAAGCCGGTCTCGAGCGATCCGGCGATCCGCCGCGCCGCCAACATGGCGGTCAACAAGGATGCGATCGCCAAGGCGGTCTATTTCGGCCACGGCACGCCGCTGCACTCGCTCTTGAGCCCGACCGTGCTCGATTACGACGCCAAGGCGGCGACGCTGATGCCGACATTCGATCCCGCCGGCGCCGCCAAGGTCCTCGACGAGGCCGGCTGGACCCCCGGGCCGGACGGCATTCGCGTGAAGGACGGCCAGAAGGCGAGCTTCCTGGTCTACGGCATCCGCGACGACCAGAATCCGCGCATCTCCGAGGCGATGCAGGCCGACCTGCGCAAGGTCGGCATCGACATGCGGATCCAGCTCTGGGACGCGACCGTCGCCTGGGGCAAGCTCGCGACCCAGGAATTCGACGCCTTCATGCTGTCCTATCCCTACGGGACCGCGACCGAGGCCCTGAACCTCTACTTCAAGAGCACGCAGGCGCCGACGCCGAACCGCATGAACTGGAAGGACGAGAAGACCGACCAGCTCATCGACGCCGCCGCCACCGCGACCGACCCCGCCAAGCGCCAGGAGGCGAATGCCGAGACGCAACGCCTGCTGACCGCCGCCAATGTCTGGATCCCGCTCGTCACGCGCCAGCTCTGGGTGGTGTCGGGCGACCGCGTCGAGGGCGTGCGGCCGCACGGGCTCTACGGCGCCGGGCTCTACAAGGGCCTCGACCTGAGCCTGAAGCGGTAGGGGCGTGTCCGTGCCCCTCGCCGCCGCCCGCCTGGTTCCGATCGCGGACCAACCGATGCCGAAGCCGCGCGCCGCCGCCGCGCCGGCGCCGATCCTCGAGATCCGCGACCTCACCACGACCTTCGCGACGCCGCGGGGCGCGATCCGCCCCGTGGACGGCGTCTCGCTCTCGGTGGCGGCGGGGCGCACGCTCGGCATCGTCGGCGAGAGCGGCTGCGGCAAGAGCATGCTGTCGCTCTCCCTGATGGGGCTCGTCCCCGCGCCCGGCCGGGTGACGGGAGGCTCGATCCGTCTCGAGGGGCGCGAGCTCGTCGGGCTCGCACCAGCCGAGTTCCGGTCCTTGCGCGGCCACCGCATCGCCATGATCTTCCAGGAGCCGATGACGAGCCTGAACCCGGTCCACACGATCGGCTACCAGATCGTCGAGGCCCTGGCGGGCCACGAGAAACTGCCTGCCCGGGCGCTCAAGGAAGCGGCGATCGCGGCACTCCGCCAGGTGCGCATCCCGGCGCCCGAGCGGCGCTTCGACGAGTATCCGCACCAGCTCTCCGGCGGCATGCGCCAGCGGGTGATGCTCGCCATGGCGCTGGCCTGCCGACCGGCGCTCCTCATCGCCGACGAGCCGACCACCGCGCTCGACGTGACGATCCAGGCGCAGATCCTCGACCTCCTGCGCGAGCTGCAGGCCGAGACCGGCATGGCGATCATCCTGATCACGCACGACCTCGGCGTGGTCGCCCAGGTCGCCGACGAGGTGGCGGTCATGTATGCCGGCCGCATCGTCGAGCGCGCGCCGGTCGCCGCGATCTTCGACGATCCCCAGCACCCCTACACGATCGGGCTGATGGGCTCGATGCCGCGCATGGAGGACGAGCGCGACCGGCTCGTCGTGATCGGCGGCACCGTGCCGCCGCCCTTCGCGCTTCCGGCGGGGTGCCGGTTCAACCCGCGCTGCCCCTTCGCCGGCGAGGAATGCCGGTCGGGCTATCCGCCGCTCGCCGACATCGCGCCGGGCCATGCCGTCGCCTGCTGGAAGGCCCCCGTGGAGGCGAACGGATGACGGTGCCGCTCCTCGAACTCGACGACCTCCGCAAGCACTACCCGGTGCATCAGGGCCTGATCCTGCGCCGCCAGGTCGGCGCTGTCAGGGCGGTCGACGGCGTGTCGTTGCGCATCGCGGCCGGCGAGACCCTGGCGGTGGTCGGCGAGAGCGGCTGCGGCAAGTCCACCCTGGCGCGGCTCGCGCTGCGGCTGATCGAGCCGAGCAGCGGCGCGATCCGCTTCGATGGCCGCGACGTCACGCGCGACGGACGGGCGGCGTTGCGGCCCCTGCGCCGGCAGATGCAGGTGATCTTCCAGGACCCGTTCGCGAGCCTCAACCCGCGCATGTCGGTCGAGGAGATCCTGGCCGAGCCGATGCTCCTCCAACGCCAACGCGGCGCCCCCGCC
>JAEWKL010000932.1 GCA_023386115.1 Pseudomonadota bacterium | reverse complement strand
GGCGGGCGGGCGGGCGGGCGGGCGGGCGGGCGGGCGGGCGCGGCATGCAGGCGCTCCCCGATTTTGGCAAAGCCCGGCTCCTGTGCCCGGATCGCGACGAGCGCCGAGGCATCGACGAACATCAAGGCTGGCCGTTCAGCTCGTCGTAGTCAGCTCGTCGTAGAACGCCTTGTCGGCCTTCAGCCCGGTGGACGGAGTGGCCGTGATCGCGTCCTAAATCGGCTTGATGCGCGCCCAGAACTCGGCCAGCGACTGTTCGCGCCGTTGCAGTTCGTTGGCCGACGCCATACGAACCGCTTCGGTCTTGCTGAGTCCCGCCATCGATGCCAGCGTCTCGGCGAGGCGGTCCACGTCCTCATCGCGAATGTCGAGCGTCATGGTGGCATCCCGCGTCGGCGAGGAAGTGCTACCGTCGATTCGAAGCACCCGCAAGCCGTCCCCCAGTGCCGCCCGCAACGAGCCCGCAGAACCCCGATGACAGACCGCCTCGACGAGGCCCGCGCCGCCCTCAGAAAAACCTTCGGCTACGAGGATTTCCGTCCCGGCCAGGCCGAGGTGATCGGCGCCGTGCTCAATGGGCGCGACGTCTTCGCGGTGATGCCGACGGGCTCGGGCAAGTCGATGACCTATCAGCTCCCCGCCCTGGTGGAGCAGTCGCTGACCGTCGTCGTCTCGCCGCTGATCGCGCTGATGCACGACCAGGTGAAGCAGATGGAAGGCTTCGGCATCGCCGCCGGCACGCTCAACTCGACGGTGTCCGAATCGAGCGCCCGCGAGACCTGGCGCGGTATCCGCTCCGGCTCCTTGCGCCTGCTCTTCGTCTCGCCCGAGCGGCTGCTGATGGAGGGGCTGATCGAGGCGTTGCAGGGAGCCGGGGTGCGGCGGCTCGCGGTGGACGAGGCGCATTGCGTCTCGCAATGGGGCCACGACTTCCGGCCCGAATACCGCGACCTCGCGCGCGCGCGCGAGGCGCTGGGCGACGTGCAGACCGTGGCGCTCACGGCCACGGCGGATGCCGCGACCCGGGCCGACATCTCCGAGCGTCTGTTTCCCCGCGGGCGCAAGCCGGAGCTGTTCGTCCATTCCTTCGACCGGCCGAACATCCGCCTGACCTTCGCGCCGAAGGAACACCCGACGCGCCAGCTGTCGCGCTTCCTGCGCCCACGCAAGGCCGAGAGCGGCATCATCTACTGCTCCTCGCGAAAACGCACCGAGCAGATCGCCGAGATCCTGCAAGCCGACGGCTTCAACGCCCTCGCCTACCATGCCGGCCTCGACCAGAATGTCCGGATGCGCAACCAGGACACCTTCCTGCAGGAGGACGGCGTCGTGGTGGTGGCGACGGTGGCCTTCGGCATGGGCATCAACAAGCCGGATGTGCGCTACGTCTGCCACGCCGACATGCCCTCGACGATCGAGAGCTATTACCAGGAGATCGGCCGCGCCGGCCGCGACGGGCTGCCGGCCGATACGCTCACCCTCTACGGCCTCGACGACATGGCTTTGCGCCGCCGCCAGATCGACGAGAAGGAGGTGCCGGACGACCGCCGCCGGGTCGAGCGCCGCAAGCTCGAGGCGATGATCGCTTTGTGCGAGGGCGCGACCTGCCGGCGCCAGTCGCTGCTCGGCTATTTCGGCGAGCAGAGCCAGCCTTGCGGCCGCTGCGACCTGTGCCGCGGCGGCGTCTCGCTCGTCGACGGCACGGTGGCGGCCCAGAAGGTGCTGTCGGCGGTGGTGCGGACCGGCCAGCGCTTCGGCGCCGCCTATATCTGCGACCTCGTCCACGGCAAGGAGAGCGATCAGATCCGCCGCAACGGCCACACCCAGATCAAGACCTTCGGGGTCGGCTCCGACAAGCCGGTGGCGGCCTGGCGGGCGATCCTGCGCCAGCTCTTCGCGGCCGGCGCCGTGGCGGAGAACGGCGACGGCTATGGCGGCCTGGCGCTGACCGACAAGGGCGAGGCGATCCTGTTCGGCCGCGAGCCGGTGCAATTGCGTCCCGATCCCGAGCCGAAGGTCCCGAAGGAGCGCCGCCGCGGTTCGGCTTCCGACCGCGATGACACGCTGGGCCTGTCGGAGGCCGACGAGGCTTTGTTCCAGCACCTGCGCGGCCTGCGCGCGACGCTCGCCCGCCAGGAGGGTGTCGCCGCCTACATGATCTTCCCCGACCGCACCCTGATCGAGATGGCCCGCGCCAAGCCCGTCGATCTCTGGGCCCTGCGGTCGGTCCACGGCGTCGGCGAGCGCAAGCGCGACGCCTATGGGCAGCCTTTCGTGGAAGCGGTGGCGGAGTTCCTGGCGGATGCGGCGAAGCGGGCGGGGTGAGCGGGTCCTCCGTCGTCGATCCGGTCATCGAGGACGTCGCGGATCCCTCTGCGGTGCGGCAGGCGGGTGGGGCACCGAAGGTCCCGCGAGACGAGGCTCCCCCCGCATCGGCTCGCGCTCGGTCAGGCGACGATGCCTGGTCTTTACCCCGGCGCCCGCTCTCGTAAGCTCGGGCGGCGGACGCAGTCGAAGCGGCATCGCCCGAAGCGGCGAGGCGCGGGGAGGACGGCATGGTCAAGATCTTGGCAGGGCTGCGCATCGTCGAGGGGTCGGCCTTCGTCGCGGCCCCCCTGGCCGGCATGACGCTCGCGCAGATGGGCGCGGACGTGATCCGCTTCGATCGCATCCGCGGCGGGCTCGACCACGCACGCTGGCCGGTGACCGACCAGGGCCGCAGCCTGTTCTGGGCCGGGCTGAACAAGGGCAAGCGCAGCCTCGCGGTCGACATGGCGACGCCCCGCGGCCAGGAGGTGGTGACCCGCCTCATCTGCCAGCCCGGCGAGGGCAACGGCATCTTCCTCACCAACCTGCGCGTGCGCGGCTGGATGGATTACGACGCGCTCCGGAAGCACCGCGAGGACCTGATCATGATGTCGGTCACCGGCGACCGCCATGGCGGGCCGCAGGTGGACTACACCGTCAATCCCGCGGTGGGCTTTCCCGGCGCCACCGGGCCGGAGGGCTCGTCCGAGCCGGTCGGGCACGTGCTGCCGGCCTGGGATTGCATCACCGGCCAGCAGGCGGCCCTCGGCATCCTGGCGGCCGAACGCCATCGCCGGCTCACCGGCCGCGGACAGGTGGTCGAGCTGGCGCTCAAGGACATGGCGCTGGCCATGCTGGGCAACCTCGGCATCATCGGCGAGGTGACGGTGAACGGCGTCGACCGTCCCAAGGTCGGCAATGCGCTCTATGGCGCCTACGCCCAGGATTTCACCTGCCGCGACGGCGAGCGGGTGATCGTGGTGGCCCTGACACAGCGGCAGTGGGACAACCTGCAGGCGGCGACCGGCACCAGGGCCGAGATGGACGCGCTCGCCATGCGGCTGGGCGCCGACCTGCGGCGCGAAGGCGAACGCTACCTCCACCGTCACAGCATCACGGCGGTGCTGGCCCCCTTCTTCGCGAGCCGGCGGCTGGACGACTTCGCCGGTGACTTCCAGGCCAGGAGCGTCACCTGGTCCCGCTATCGCTCCTTCCGCCAGGTCGTCGAGGAGGATCCGGACTGCTCGACCGACAACCCGATGTTCTCCCGGGTGGAGCACCCCGGGATCGGCGCGTACCTGACCCCCGGCAACCCCATCGTCTTCTCGGACGTGGAGCGCGTCCCTCCGGCGCATGCGCCGAGCCTGGGAGAGAACACCGACGAGATCCTGGCCGAGATCGGCTACAGCAACACGGAGGTGGCACGCCTGCACGACGACGGTGTGGTAGCCGGGCCGCGCCCATGACGACCGCGCCCATGACGGCCATGGCGTCCTGTGGCTGCGGAAAGCCGTCGCGGGTGAACGCCATGCCCCTCGCGCCGGATGTGACCGGGATCCGACACCGATCGGCGTGATCGTGCGAAGGGCTGAAGGAAGGGCTGAAGTAGGTCGGGAGCAGCCTCTTTGCGGAGTCAGGCCGATCGGGGAGGCAGAGGTCATCTCCCGATCGGGAGAGGAGATGCGCGCTTACCGCGACGTCGCCGGGTCGGCGCGATCGATCGCGTCGCCCAATCCCTGCCTGACCCGAAAATCCCGCAAGGTCGCGCCCAGGCGCTCCCGAAGCGCCGTCTCGGATAAAGGCCCCGCGACGACGAGACTCGCGACCACCTCCGGATGCTTGAGCCGCTGGCGCGGCGTGCGGGCATGATTGGCGACCCGCAGCTGTCCGGCCGATCCGGGCAGGCCGAAGTAAAAACTTTCGCCTCGCGTCCCCCGGCCAACCTCGAAAAATCCCTCTGCCAGGAGGAGTGCCCGGACCCGTGCGAGTGCGGCGGCCGGCGTCACGGCCGCCAGCCCGCCTCGTCCTCCTCGGCCCCGTCATCGCTCTCGCGATACGGCCCTTCCGTCGCCTCGGCGCCGCGATAGCCGGTCGCCAGCACGTAGAGCTCGCTCGAATCCGCGCGGCTCGCCGCCGGCTTGACGTGGCGCACGGCGGAGAAGTCGCGCTTCAGATCGGCGAGCAGGCCGCCCTCGGTGCCACCCTGCAAGACCTTCGCGAGGTAGGTACCGCCCGGCGCCAGGATCTCGCGTGCAAAGGCCAGGGCCGTCTCGGCGAGGCCCATGATGCGCAGGTGATCGGTCTTCTTGTGGCCGGTGGCGTTGGCGGCCATGTCCGACATCACCACGTCCGCCGGGCCGCCCAGCATCTCGGTCAGGAGACCGGGCGCGGTCGGATCGAGGAAGTCGAGGGTGACGAAGTCGACGCCCGGCATCGGCTCGATCTCGAGCAGGTCGATGCCGACCACCCGGCCCCGCGGCATGGCTGCGCCCGGGTGGCTGCCGACCTTGGCGGCCGCCACCTGCGACCAGCCGCCGGGCGCTGCGCCCAGATCGACCACCCGCTGGCCGGGCCGCAGCAGCCGGAAGCGGTCGTCGATCTCCATGAGCTTGAAGGCGGCCCGCGAGCGGTAGCCCTCGCGCTTGGCGCGGGCCACGTAGGGGTCGTTGAGCTGGCGTTCCAGCCAGAGCTTGGAGGAGACCGTGCGCCCGCGCGCGGTCTTCACCCGCTGCTTCAGGTCGCCCCGGACGCCGCCGCCGCGACGGTCGCTCATATGCCTTGACCTTCGATGATCGAAACCTTGCAAGGCAGATGACGCCCCTGGCGTGCGGGCGCAAGCCCGGACGCCTCGATCAACCCGGACGCACGCCCCGGCGCCAGACCCCGTCCTCGCGCATCATGTTCATCAAGAGCCCCTCGCGCAGGCCGCGATCGGCGATGCGCAGGCGCTCGGACGGGAAGGCGCGGCGGATCGCCTCCAGGATGGCGCAGCCGGCGAGCACCAGGTCGGCCCGATCGCGGCCGATGCAGGGGTTCTGCGCCCGGTCCGACAGCCGCGTCGCGAGCAGGCCGTCGATGGCGTCGGTGACCTCGCGGTCGCGCATCCACAGCCCATCGATCCGCCGCCGATCGTAGCGCGGCAGGCGCAGATGGGTGGCGGCGAGCGTCGTCACCGTCCCCGACGTGCCGAGCAGGTGGAAGTTCGGCGCGTGGGCGGCCGCCCCCGCGATCAGCGCGAACTTGGTCAGGCGGTCGGCGACCTCCTCGACCATGCCCTCGAAGACCGGGCGAGTCACGTCGGCCCCGCCATAGCGCTCGGCCAGCGTGACGACCCCCACGGGGAGCGAATCCCAGGCGCGGATCCGCAATGTCGGGTCGGCGCTGCGGGCGAGCGCGGCACTGCCGTCGAGCCAGACGATCTCGGTCGAGCCGCCGCCGATGTCGAAGATCACCACCGATTCGGCGTGGCGGTCGGCGAGCGCCGCGCAGCCGGTGACCGCCAGATAGGCCTCCGTGCGCCGGTCCACCACTTCGAGGTCGAGGCCGACCTCGCGGTGCACCCGGTCGACGAAGGCCGGGCCGTTCACCGCGAGCCGGCAGGCCGCGGTGGCGATCGACTTCGCCCGCACCACCCCACGGGACCGCATTTTCCCGAGGCACACCGCCAGCGCGTCGACCGTGCGCTCGATCGCATCGTCGCTCAAGCGGTCGGTGGTCCCTAAGCCCTCGCCGAGGCGCACGATGCGCGAGAAGGCGTCGATCACCCGGAATCCGTAGGGCGCCGGCTCGGCGATCAGGAGCCGGCAATTGTTGGTGCCGAGGTCGAGCGCCGCGTAGGCGCGCCGCTCCGCCCGGCGTGAAACATCATCCCCCGCCGGGCGAGGCGGGGGTGCGGTCGCGCGCGCTGTCTCGGCGTACTCCGCGGCGCGCGCCGGCACGGAGACGACCGTCTCATCCCTCATCGGCTGGGCCGAGATCCTTCACGTTCGAACCCTCGCGGGCCGAAAAGTCCATCACATGATGGGGAGCTTACGTGGCTCCGGACGGAACGCAAAGCAGCGATCGTGCCGCGCCGGCCGCGATCTCGACCCGACGATTCGGAGACGACGGGACAGGGTGCGATCAATCGACGGCGGACCCGTGCAATTCGGCCTGGGTGAAGCGCTGCTGTTCCTCCATGACCAGCCCGGCGAGCTCGCGCTTCAACGCGTTGAACTCGGCCGACGCCGTGTCCCGCGGGCGGGCGAGCGGCACGGTCAGGTCGCGCTTCATCCGGCCCGGGCGATAGGTGAGCACGACGATGCGATCGGCGAGGTAGATCGCCTCCTCGATCGAGTGGGTCACGAACACGATCGTCTTGCGGTACTCGGCCCAGATCCGCAGCAGCTCGTCCTGAAGGGTGCGCCGGGTGAGCGCATCGAGGGCGCCGAACGGCTCGTCCATCAGCATCACCGGCGGGTCGAGGGCCAGGATGCGGGCGATCGCGACGCGCTGGCGCATGCCGCCGGACAGCTCCTTGGGGAAGCGGCCGAGGAAGTCCGACAGGCCGAGCGTCGCGGCGATGCGGGCGACGACCGCGTCGGCCGCGGCCCGCGCCATCCCCTTGATGTCGAGGCCGAAGCGGATGTTCTGCTCCACCGTCATCCAGGGAAACAGGGCGTATTCCTGGAAGACCATGCCCCGGTCGGGGCCCGGATCGACGACCGGACGCCCGTTCATGCGAATCTCGCCCCGGGTGAGGGGAGAGAAACCCGCGATGGCGTTGAGCAGGGTGGACTTGCCGCAGCCCGACGGCCCGAGCAGGCAGACGAATTGCCCGCTCGGGATCGAGGCCGTGACGTCCTCCAGCGCCACCACGGCGCCCTCCCCGGTGCCGAAGACCTTCGAGGCACGGTCGATCGCGATTTCGGCGGCGCCCGGCGTGGCGGCAGCGGGCTCGGACGTGCGGAGCGTTGCGGTCGCGGAGAGAGGTGTCGCGGTCTTGGGGATCGCGGTCATGAGGTCAGCGCTCCAGGCCGCGGTGCCAGCGCAGCAGGTGATCGTTGAGGCGCGACATCGCACCGTCGATGACGAGGCCGAGGATGCCGATCGTCAGCATGCCGCCGATGATCTTGTCCGACCACATGTATTCGCGGGCCTCCAGGATCCGGTAGCCGAGCCCGTCCGACACCGCGATCATCTCGGCGACGATCACCACGATGAAGGCGGTGCCGATGCCAATGCGCATGCCGGCGAGCACGAAAGGGCTCGCCGCCGGCAGGATCACCCGCCGGAACATCGTCCAGGAATTCGCACCCAGGTTGCGCGCCGCGCGTACGTAGATCGAATCGACCTGTCGCACCCCCGCCACCGTATTGACGAGGACCGGGAAGAAGGTGCCGAGCGCGATCAGGAACAGGGCCGGGGGATTGCCGAGTCCGAACCACACGATGGCGAGCGGGATGTAGGCGATCGGCGGGATCGGTCGCAGGATCTGCAAGAGCGGATTGACGAGGCCGTAGAGCCGGTCGCTCGTTCCCATCAGGAGTCCGACCGGCAGGGCGAGACCGACGCCGATGACGAAGCCGGCGATCACCCGGCCGAGGCTCGCCACCGCGTCGTGCGGCAGCTCGCCCGAGAGGAGCCAGGCAGCGTAGCTCTGCGTCTCCGGGTCGTAGGGCAGGGCCGGGACGAGGCTGGCGAACCAGCGCGACGCCACCGCGCTCGGCGGCGGCAGCACCACGGCGGAGAACAGGCCGGCCCGGCTGGCGAGCTCCCACAGGATCAGGAGCCCGACCGGCAGGAGCGCGCCGCGAAAGGCAGAGAGGCGGGTCACGGTGAAGGCTCAATTCGTCTTCGTGTTCGGCTTCGGATCGCTCTTGGAATCGCCCTTGGACTCACCCTTGGACTCACCCTTGGCACCGAGCTCGGCCTTCGCCTTCTCGAGCAGGTCGAGCTTGACCCACTCGGCGTCGCTCTTCGGCGGGTTGACCATCTTGCCGAGACCGTACTTGTGCATCAGGTCGGCCGTGACCTGCATGTGGCCGGCCGGCATGTCGTAGGTGTAATCCGCGTTCTCCATCGAATCGCGGAAATCCTTGCTGCTGAGCTGGCCCTTGAAGACCTGCTCGCGCACGTATTTCTCGGCGAGGTCCGGCTTCTCGATGAAGGTCTTGGTCGCCTCGACGAACAGCTTGAGCACCCGGGCGGCGATCTCGGGCTTCTCGGTGTACATCTTCTCGGTCATGACCAGCGGACGATAGGGCACGCCGACCGGCGTGTCGTAGGGCTTGACGATCTCGTAGCCCCAGCCGTTGGAAATGGCTTGCGTCGATTGCGGCTCGCTCTGACAGATCACGTCGACGTATTTCTGAGCCAAGGCCTGGTTCAGATCGGCGTAGTTGTTGAAGTAGACGAGCTGCACGTCCTTGCCCGGACGCTCGGACCAAGTCAGGCCGTTCTTCTCCAATTCGGCCAGCAGCATCAGGTCCTGGGTGCCGCCGCGGACCACCGCGACCTTCTTGCCCTTCACGTCGGCCAGGGTCTTGGCACCGAGATCGGGCCGGCCGAGGATGCGCACGCCGCCATTGGCGAAGCCCGCCACCACCAGGAGTTTCACGCCGTTGCCGCGGGCCGCCACCGCGCCGTCGGCGCCCGAGGCCGCGATGTCGATCTGGTCGACGGCCATCGCCGGATAGATGTCGGCGCCCTTGGCGAACTGCTTCTCGTCGATCTTCAGGTTATATTTCGCGGCGATCTCCTTCATGTAGGAGATCGCACCGTAATGGGCGAATTTCAGGTTGCCGAGACGCACGACGTCCTGGGCGGCGGCCGGGCCGGAGATGGCCGCCAGAACGGCGGCGATTGCGGCGAGGCGCGTGAGCATGCTTCTCTCCCTGTTCCTCCGGACGGCCGAGGCGCCCGGTTTGGAACGGGATACTGGACAAAGGTCTGGCCGGCCGAAAGCCGGATTACCATGGAAGGGATAAGACTTTAGACTCGCGGATCAAAGCGCGGCGTCCCGCCGGCAGCGTCAGAGCATGCCCTTGACGGCGGCCGCGGCGGCCAGGCGCGGCTGGGGCCGCAGCAGGCTCTTGACCTGAGAGAATGGCCGCGGTCGATTGATCACCTCGTCGAGACGCGACCACAGGGTCTTGGGCGAGAAGGGCTTGGCGATGATCTCGTTCACCCCGAGATTGATCGCCCGGTCGACGACGTTCCGGCGCGGCTGAGCCAGCATCAGGATGATCGGCACGGTCGGGGCCGGCGAGGTCAAGGGGGTGCGCGCGAGCCGGATGAACTCTTCGCCCGAGAGGATCGCCAGGTCCCAGTCGAGAACGACGAGATCGGGCTTGCTCTCGGCGAGCACGCCGAGCGCCTCAGCGCCGTCCGGCGCTTCGAGCAGGCGCTTGATACCGACCCGCATCAGCATGTCGCGCACAATGCGGCGGATATAGAGGCTCTCGTCGACCACGAGGGCCGAGAGGTCCGGGAAGGTCGGGGTGGCGATCATCGCGGGTTCGGTCTCGGGACTCGCACGAGCCTAGGCCGCCATCTCCTGCGGCTTCGCTAACCGAGATGGTTAATGGTCACCAAACCTCGACGTCAGCGCGGCGGCGGGCCAGTGTCGCGCTCCCTGCCTCAGAGCTTGAAAGGCCCCCATGCCCACCGAACTCCTCTTCCGCGACGACGCCTATCTGCGCGAGGCCGAGGCCCGCATCGTCGCGGCGGACGAAACCGGTCTCGTCCTCGACCGGACCGTCTTCTACGCACAAGGCGGCGGCCAGCCCGGCGACCGCGGCCGTGTGGTGCAGGAGGACGGAACCGAGATCGCCATCCTCGACACGGTCTATGGTCCCGACAAGGGCACGATCCGGCACCGCGTCGCCCCGGGCACGGCCCTGCCATCGGAGGGCGAGTCGGTGCGCCTCGTTCTCGACTGGCCCCTGCGTCACGCCCGCATGCGGGTACACACGGCCCTGCACCTGCTGTCGGTCGCCCTCCCCTACCCGGTCACCGGCGGATCGATCGGCGACGGCGAAGGCCGGCTCGATTTCGACATTCCGGATGCCGGCCTCGATAAGGAGGCGGTCACCGCACGCTTGCAGGCGATGATCGACCAGGACGCCGCCGTGACGACGCGCTGGATCAGCGACGAGGAGTTGCTGGCCAATCCGGGCCTCGTCAAGACGATGTCGGTGAAGCCACCGATCGGCAGCGGCCGGGTGCGGCTGGTGGCGATCGAAGGCCTCGACCTTCAGCCCTGCGGCGGCACCCATGTCGGCCGTACAGCCGAGATCGGGAGAGTCACTGTCACGGCGATCGAGAAGAAAGGCAAGCAGAACCGGCGGGTGCGGCTGTCGCTGACCTGAACGCGACCAAGCCCGCCCGCTTTCGCGGGCGGGCTTGGTCATGTGGTTGGTTGCGGGGACAGGATTTGAACCTGTGACCTTCAGGTTATGAGCCTGACGAGCTACCGGGCTGCTCCACCCCGCGC
>JAEWKL010000616.1 GCA_023386115.1 Pseudomonadota bacterium | reverse complement strand
CCCCCTACCCGGTCCAGCGCGGCCTCACGCAGGCGATGCGCGAGGCGGCGGTGAAGGAGGGCGACCTCGCCCGGATGCAGGCCTGGGCCGGGCAGGCGGCGGGGCTGGCGCGGGCGGTGCCGGCGGGCGAGGTGGTCAGGGAGATCTGGGAGGAGGTCGAGGAGATGCTGCGCTGAGAGGCGGCCCGTCCTCACCCTCGCGCCAGGCAGGCTCCGAAAGCCTGGATCGCGGCCGCCACGGCGTCATCGTCGATGTGACGATGGGTGACGAGGCGGAGCCTGCACAATCCGAGGGGTCTCGCCAGGACTCCCTGCGTCTCCAGCATCCCGAGCCAGACCGCGCTGTCACGCCCGCTGCGCGACAGATCGACCTGCACGATATTGGTCTGCGGGATCGAGGCGCTCAGGGCCGGTCCCAGCCCGTTCAGTCCGGCGCCGAGCCGGCGCGCCCGAGCGTGATCCTGGCCGAGACGGTCACCCATCGTTGCCAGGGCCTCCAGGCCGGCGGCGGCGGCGATGCCGACCTGCCGCTGGGTGCCACCCAGCATCTTGCGCAGGCGCCGGGCCTCGGCGATCAGCGCGGCCGGCCCGGCGAGCAGGGCGCCCATCGGGGCGCTCAGGCCCTTCGACAGGCAGAGGGACACCGTGTCGACCTCCGCGGCGATATCGGAGGCCGGGACGCCGAGGTGAACGGCGGCGTTGAGCAGCCGGGCGCCGTCGAGATGAACCGGGATCCCGGCCGCCAGGGCCATCGTCCGGACCGCGCGCATGTGATCGAGCGACGGCACCGTGCCGCCGGCATTGTTGTGGGTCGTCTCCAGCCCGATCAGCCCGGTCCTGAGGCTCGACCCGCCGGGCCGCAGGACATCGGCGAGGCGCTGGAGGTCCATCGCCCCCTCCGTACCGGCGATGCCGAGCGGGAAGGTGCCGGTGAAGGTCGCGGCGCCCCACTCCGCCGTGTACATGTGCGACTGCGCCTCCAGGACGACCTGCTCCTGGCGCCCGGCCTGGCAGAGGGTCGCGACCAGGTTCGCCATGGTGCAGCTCGGCAGGTAGAGGGCCGCCTCCTTGCCGAGGAGCGCCGCGCCCGCCTCCTCCAGGGCCCTGGCGGTCGGGTCGCGGCCGAGGCCGTCATCGCCGAGTGGGGCCGCCGCGATCCGCGCATACATCGCCGAGGTCGGCCGGGTCAGGGTGTCGCTGCGCAGATCGATGCAGTCCCCGGCCGGCCCGGAGTCCGGCCGATCCGGATGCGGGCCGCCGCCGCGGCGCTGGCCGCCGCCGCGGCCCCGATCGCCCTGCATCGCCGCCATCCCTCCTGCACTCATTGATAATCGGCCGGGTCGCCGGAATCGGTCGGCCGGGCGAGGGCGCGCATGAGCACGTCGCTCATCGGCAGCTTCAGGTTGATCTGCCGCGGCGGGATCGGGCTTTCGAAGTACTTGGTGTAGAGCTTGGCCACGGTCCCGTCCTTCATCAGGCCGATGACGGCCTCGTCCACGACCCTCTTGAAGGCCGGATCGTCCTTGGGCTCGAGGATGCCGTAGGGCGCGAATTCCAGTCCCTTGGTGCCGATCGTGTAGCTGTTGCTGTCCGGGGCGTTGGCGACCGTCGTGTAGGCCATGGCGTCGTCGTTGGCGCTGCCCTGGGTGCGGCCGCTCGACAGGAGCAGGAAGGCCTCGGCCGTGTCCTTGGCGGCCATCACCCGGATGTCGAGATTGTCCCGGCTGCTGGCCTGCACGACGTAGCGCTGGGTCTGTCCGCCGGCCTGGGCCGAGATCGTCTTGCCGCGGAACGACGACAGGTCGTTCACGTCCACCTCGGTGTTCTTGCGGGCGACGAGGACGATCTGCGCCACGAAGGTGGTGGGCGCGAACGAGACGAGCTTGTGCCGCTCCGGCAGGTTGGTCGCCGTGCCGCATTCGAGATCGATCGTGCCGTTGTTGATCAGCGGGATCCGCGTGGCCGACTGGACCGCGACGTGGCGGATCTGGATCGCGGCGAGTCCGAGCTTCGTCTTGATCGTCTGTGCCACGTGCTCGCAGATCTCGAGGCTGTAGCCGATCGGCTTGCCGTCGTTGTCCAGGAAGGCGAAGGGCGGCGAGGCATCCGGGAAGCCGATCTGGATCGTCCCGGTCTTCTTGATCCTGTCCAGACGGCCGCCGTCGTCGGCATGGGCGGCAGTCGCGCCCGCCGAGACGGCGAGGGCGCCGAACCATGCAAGTATCGGCTTGATCGTCACCCCGTGTCCCCTCTCGGCCCGAGTTGATCATGCACCAGCGGTGGCCGTGCTTGGCGAATACGCTCACCGCTGCGCTGCGTCAGGAAACATGGCCGAAAGCTATGCCGGCTGCTAATTCCGATTCGACACTGGCCGATACGGATCTGATATGGCGCCACGACGCATGAGCTTCCGTCACGTCGAGGCGTTCCGCACGGTGATGCTGGCGGGCTCCATGACCGAGGCGGCGCGCCGGCTGCACACGTCGCAGCCGCAGGTCAGCCGGCTGATCGCGCAGCTCGAGGCGATCACCGGGCTTCCGCTGTTCGAGCGCAGCGGCAGCCGCCTCTCCCCCACCGTCGAGGCGGAGCGCTTCCACCACGAGGTCGAGCGGGCCTGCATCGGCCTGGCCAGCGTCGAAGCCGCGGCGGCCGACATCCGTCTGTTCGGGGCCGGCCGCCTCAGCGTCGCGGCCATGCCGCGCCTGGCCGGAGGTCTGCTCGCCCGCTCCGTCGCCCGGTTCAAGAGGGAGAATCCGGGGGTGATGGTCTCGATCCATGCCGGCGACGAGGGCACGGTGTACAAGTGGATCGCCGAAGGCTTCTGCGAGGCCGGCCTCACCATGCTGTACGGCGCGCAGACGAGCATGCAGATCGATCCGGTGCGGAGCCTGGATTGCGTCGTGGTTCTGCCCCGGGGCCATCGGCTGGCGCGCAAGACCGCCCTCGGCCCGGCCGATCTCGACGGCGAACCGTTCATCGACTCGCCGGTCGGCAATCCGCTGCGGGTGCAGATCGACGCGGTGTTCGGCGCGGCCGGGATCCGGCGCTCCGTCGTGGCCGAGGCCGGTCTCGGCTCCGCGGTCTGCGCCCTGGTGGCGGCGGGCCTCGGCGTCAGCCTGATGAATCCCCTGGCGGCCTACGAGGAGGCGAAGGTCTCGCCGATCGAGATCCGCTGCTTCGTCCCTGCCCTGCCGGTGGTCTTCGCCCTGGTCTTTCCGCCGCTGCGGGCGCAGGGCCGCCTCGTGGCGGCCTTCAGCGCCTGCGCCCGGGCGACCCTGCTGAGCGAGCTGGCCACGCTGCCGGCCGATCCCGTCGGACCGCCCTGATCCCGGCTCACTCCTCCGCCGCGAGCGGCTTCGCGACATCCTCCAGCGATTTCCGCTCCGCCGCCACCCCCCAGATTCCCGCCACTGCCCCCGCGGCGATCATCAGAATGGAGGCCAGCAGGTAGCCGCCGAGGATGGCGGTGCGGGACTGGCCCTCGATCAGCACCCCGAACAGGGCAGGCCCCACCGCCCCGACCGAGGTGCCGATCGCGTAGAACAGCGCGATGGCGAGCGCCCGGATCTCGAGGGGAAAGACCTCGCTCACCGTGAGATAGGCCGAACTCGCCGCGGCGGAGGCGAAGAAGAACACCGCCATCCAGCACAGGGTCAGGGTCGTGGCCGTCACGATCTCCTGCTGGAACGCGAATCCGCTCAAGGCGAGCAGCACGCCCGACATCCCGTAGGTGAAGGCGATCATCGGCTTGCGGCCGACCGTGTCGAACAGCCGCCCGAGCAGCACCGGCCCGAAAAAATTGCCGGCGGCGAAGGGCAGGATGTACCAGCCGACCCCGTCCGCCGGCACCCCGTAGAAGTCGATCAGGATCAGCGCGTAGGTGAAGAAGATCGCGTTGTAGAAGAAGGCCTGGGCCGACATCAGCGCCAGCCCCACCCACGCCCGCTGCCGGTAGGCCTTGAGCGCGGAGAAGACCTCGGCGAGTGGCGTGTGGCTGCGCTGGCGCAGCCGCGCCTTCGGGAACGGCCCGTCGCTCAAGGCGTGGCCCTCGGCGCGGAAGCGCGCCTCGATCCCGGCGACCAGCGCCTCGGCTTCCTCGTGCCGCCCGTGTGTCATCAGCCAGCGCGGGCTCTCGGGGATCCAGGTGCGCAAGAACAGGATGACGAGGCCGAGGAACGCCCCGAGCCCGAAGGCGACGCGCCAACCGGTATCGGGCCCGAACAGTGCCGGATCGAGTACGACCAGCGAGGTGCCGGCGCCGAGCACCGCCCCGAGCCAGAAGCTGCCGTTGATGACGAGGTCGGTCCAGCCCCGGGCCCGGGCCGGGATCAGTTCCTGGATCGTCGAGTTGATCGCCGTGTACTCGCCGCCGATGCCGGCCCCGGTGAGGAAGCGGAAGAGGCAGAAGCTCCACAGGTTCCAGGACAGGCCGGTGGCGGCGGTGGCCGCGAGATAGACCGCGAGCGTGATGAAGAAGAGCTTTTTTCGCCCGAGACGGTCGGTGAGCCAGCCGAAGCCCACCGCCCCGAGGACCGCGCCGGCGAGGTAGCTCGACGTGGCGAGCCCGATCTCGGCGTTGGAGAAGCGCAGCGTCGGGCTCGCCTTGAGCGCGCCGGCGAGCGCGCCCGCCAGCGTCACCTCGAGTCCGTCCAGCACCCAGGTGATGCCGAGGGCCAGCACCACCAGGGTGTGGAACCGGCCCCAGGGCAGCCGGTCGAGCCGGGCCGAGACATCCGTCTCGATCACGCCGCCGGGGGCGGTGCGGGGGCTGAGGGAGCGCGTCATCGGGGCCTTTCCGGCTCGCAAGCCTGACCTGGTCCCCGCGAAGATGGCTCCCGGCCCCGCGAGGGAAACCCGCAACACGCCGGAAACGATCGCGACCGTTCGCGGCCCGGCCTATCCCTTGGCGCCTTCCTTGGCGTCTCCCTTGGCGTCTCCCTTGGCACCGACCGGCTTGAACACCCCGGTCGATGTCGCCACCACCCGCCCCGCCTCGTCGCGGATCTCTGCGTCGCAGAACAGGATCGACTGGCCGGCCCGCGCCACGCGCCCCTCGGCCAGGAGCACGCCGTGGCCGGGCGAGAGGAAGCGGGTCTGCATGTCGAGGGTCACCACCGGCCGGCCGGCGGTGAGCCGGGCCACCGTGCCCATGGCGATGTCGAGCAGCGTGCACAGGATGCCGCCATGGGCGATGCCGAGGTTGTTGCCGTGTTGCGGACCCAGCTCCAGGCGCAGGCGGGTGCGCCCCTCGACGGCCTCCAGCGCTTCGATCCCGCAGAGCCGGGCGAACGGGATGTCCGCCCCGTAAATCATGCTGGTGTCCGCGTCGTCCATCGATCCGCTCCGTCGCCTGCGTGCCGCACCTATGCGGAGAGTTCGCCGGCCTGGCAATTCGCGGTATGAGTTCGTCGCCTGTTCGAGCGAGATCGTTCGAACAGGCGAGGCAAGCCCGACGGGGCGCCGGCGCCGATGCGCCGAACGCCTCGGCCTCCAGAGGCCGAGGCGCGATGCAAAGAGAGTCCATGAGCGCCCAGACCCCCTCCTCCTTCGTCCGCACCCGCTGGTGGTGGGTGCGTCACGCGCCGGTGCGGAGCGACGGCGGCCGCATCTATGGCGGCCGCGACATCGCGTGCGATTGCGGCGATTCTCACGTCTTCTCCGGCCTCGCCCCGGTTCTGCCCCGCGGCGCGGTCTGGGTCGCGAGCCATCTCGGCCGCACCCGCCAGACCGCCGAGGCCCTGTGGCAGGCCGGCGACTTCACGGTGGACGGCACCGTGCCGCGCCTCACCGCTCTGCCGGCCCTCGCGGAGCAGGATCTCGGCGCGTGGCAGGGTCAGGACCGGGCGCGCTTCTTCGCCGAGCGCCAGCCTGACGCCGCGAGCTACTGGTTCGCTCCCGCCGACGAGCGCCCGCCGGGCGGCGAGAGCTTTTCGGAGCTGTATGCGCGGGTGACGGCGGCGATCGACGAGCTCACCGCCGAGCATAGCGGCCGCGACATCGTGGCGGTGGCCCATGGCGGCACGATCCGGGCGGCGATCGCGCAGGCGCTGAATCTCTCCCCCCAGGGCGGCCTCGCCTTCGCGATCGAGAATTGCTCCCTCACCCGCCTCGACCATTACGCCGGCCCGGACGGGGCGGGCTGGCGCGTCGGGATGGTGAACGCCCAGCCCTGGCTCGGGGCGGCGGAGGGGGCCGGGCCGGCGGCCTGAAGCGAGGCCATACCGATTATTCAGCGCCGCTCCGCTCCAGCGGCGGTTGACAACCGGGTCCCCTTGTCCGGACCATGCACCCGGGCGCCCTCGACGGCGTACCGCAAGAACGAACGTCGTCGACGAAGGACGGACCGGGTGAGGACAACGCTTCTGGCGGCGGCTTTGGCCGTCGTGTGGCAGGGGGTGGCCTGCGCGCAGCAGGCGCCCGCGGGCAATCCGAACAAGATCGCCGACGGGCCAAGGATCTCCGATGGGGTCGTGCGCCTCGGCTTCCTGCTCGACATGTCGGGGCCTTACGCCGACGTGACCGGGCCCGGCAGCGCCGCGGCGGCCCGCATGGCGGTGGAGGATTTCGGCGGCAAGGTGCTGGGCGCTCCCGTCGAGGTCGTGGTCGCCGATCACCAGAACAAGCCGGACATCGCGGCGGCGACCGCCCGGGCCTGGTTCGATACGGCGGGGGTCGACGCGATCCTCGACGTGGCGGCCTCCGCCACCGCGCTCGCCGCCGCCGACATCGCCAAGGCCAAGAACAAGGTGATCGTGTTCAACGGCCCCGGCGCGGTGCGGCTGACCAACGAGGCCTGCTCGCCCGTCTCGGTGCACTGGGCCTACGACACCTACGCGCTCGCCCATTCCACGGCGCTCGCCACCGTCAAGGCAGGCGGCGAATCGTGGTTCTTCGTCACCGCCGACTACGCCTTCGGCCAGGACCTCGAGCGCGACGCGAGCGCGGTGGTGAAGGCCCATGGCGGCAAGGTGCTGGGAGCCGTACGGGTCCCGCTCAACACCGCCGATTTCTCGTCCTTCCTGCTCCAGGCGCAGGGCTCGGGCGCCAAGGTCGTCGGCCTCGCCAATGCGGGCGCCGACACCACCAACGCCATCAAGCAGGCGGCCGAGTTCGGCCTGACCCAGGGCGGCCAGAAGCTCGCCGGCCTGCTCGTCTACATCAGCGACGTCCACAGCCTGGGCTTGAAGGCGACGCAGGGCATGCTGCTGACGGAGGGCTTCTACTGGGACCTCAACGACGAGACGAGGGCCTGGTCGAAGCGCTACTTCGACCGCGTCGGCAAGATGCCGAACATGTCCCAGGCCGGCGTCTACTCGACGGTGATGCACTACCTGAAGGCCGTCCAGAAGGCGGGCACCGACGAGACCGCGCCGGTGATGACGGCGATGCGCGAGACACCGGTCGACGATTTCTACGCCCGCGGCGGGCGCATCCGGGAGGACGGCCGCATGATCCACGACATGTACCTGTTCGAGGTCAAGAAACCGGATGAATCGAAGGGGCCGTGGGACCTCTACAAGCGCGTCGCCACGGTGCCGGGCGATCAGGCCTTCCAGCCGCTCTCGGCGTCCCGCTGCCCCCTGGTGAAGAAATGACCCCGGCGGCCGGAACACGGCGACCGCACGGCCCCCGGCCGTCGGCACGCGCGGGAGCGCGCCGCCGCGCCTGCGGCGGATCGATTTTCCGGTGCCGGCAGCGAGGGCCACACTCATGACGATGCGCTGGCGCCGCCGCCCCGAGGGCTCGACCTGGGGCGATTTCGGACCCGACGACGAGCTCGGCCGGCTCAACCTGCTGACCCCCGAGAAGGTGCGCCAGGGCGCGGCCGAGGTACGGGAGGGCCTGACCTTCTGCCTCAGCCTGCCCCTCGACTTTCCAGGCGGCAACGTCCTCAATCCCCGTCGCCACCCGCCGCAGATCCGCCCGACCATGCGGGCGAGCGGCCGGCCGAACATGAATTTCCTGGTCTGCGAGGAGGTGCCCGACGCCACCGACGTGATCAGCGACGATCTCGCGGTGCTCCACCTGCAATATTCGACGCAGTGGGACAGCCTCGCCCATGTCGGCTCGCTGTTCGACGTCGAGGGCGACGGCACGCCGCGGCCGGTCTACTACAACGGCTTCCGGGCCGGCTCCGACATTACCGGACCGACCACGCCCGAAGAGGCGGGTGCCCCGTCCCGGGCGCAAGCGCTCGGCATCGAGCGGCTCGCCGAGCGCGGCATGCAGGGCCGCGGCGTGATGATCGACCTCCACGCCCATCTCGGCGACGCGCGGGTGGCGGTGGGCTACGACCAGTTGCGCCGCATCCTCGATGCCGATGCGGTCGCGGTCGAGCCCGGCGACATGGTCTGCCTGCATACGGGCTTCGCCGAGCGGCTGCTCGGCATGAACCGCAACCCGGATCCGGGAATCGTCCACGACCTCTGCGCCGGCCTCGACGGGCGCGACCGAAGACTTCTCAACTGGATCACCGATTCGGGGCTCTCCGCCCTCATCGCCGACAACTACGCCGTCGAGGTTCATCCGGCCCTGCCGGCCGAAGGATGCTGCGCCACCCTGCCCCTGCATGAGCACTGCCTGTTCCGCCTCGGGGTCAATCTCGGTGAGTTGTGGCACCTCACGCCGCTCGCCACCTGGCTGCGGGCGCATGGCCGCCACCGCTTCCTCCTGACCGCGCCGCCCCTGCGGCTGCCGGGCGCGGTCGGCTCGCCGACGACGCCGATCGCCACCGTCTGATCGAGAGCCGTGTGAGGATCGGATGACCGCGCAGCTCTTCACGCCCGTCTGCTTAAGGGACGTGTCCCTCCGCAACCGCGTCGTGATCCCGCCGATGTGCCAGTACTCGGCGCGGGACGGGATGGCGGGGGATGATCACCTCGTCCATTATGGCCGTTTCGCCCTCGGCGGCGCCGGGCTGGTGATCCTGGAGGCGACCGCCGTGGTGCCGGAGGGGCGCATCACCCATGGCGATCTCGGGATCTGGTCGGACACCCACGGCGCGGCGCTCGCCCGGGTCGCGGGGTTCCTGAAGGCGCAAGGGTCTGCGGCCGGGTTGCAGCTGGCCCATGCCGGCCGCAAGGCCAGCATGCAGCGCCCCTGGGAGGGCAACGGCCCGCTCTCAGGAGAAGAAATCGCCCGCGGCGAGACCCCCTGGCCGATCGTGGCGCCGAGCCCGATCCCCCTCGACCAGGGCTGGCTCATGCCCGCCGAGCTCTCCCCTGCCGACCTCGACGCCCTGACCAACGCCTTCGTGGCGGCGGCCCGGCGGGCGGATGCGGCGGGATTCGACGTGATCGAGCTTCACGCCGCGCACGGCTACCTGCTGCACAGCTTCCTGTCGCCGCTGACCAACCGGCGCGAGGACGCCTTCGGGGGTGACCGCACCGGGCGGATGCGGTTTCCGCTGAGCGTCGCCCGGGCTCTGCGCGCGGCCTGGCCGGCGACAAGGCCCCTCTTCGTGCGGGTCTCGGCGGTGGACGGGCTCGACGGCGGCCTGACCCTCGACGACACCCTCGCCTTCGCGGGCGAGCTGCGGGCGCTGGGCGTCGACGTGCTCGACTGCTCGTCGGGCGGTCTCGCCGGCTCCGCCACGGCCGCCCGGATCCGGCGCGACTACGGCTTCCAGGTCGGCTTCGCCGAAGCCGTGAAGCGGGAGACGGGTGTCGCCACCATGGCGGTCGGCCTGATCGTCGATCCGCGCCAAGCGGAGGCGATCGTGGCGGAAGGCCGCGCCGATCTCGTGGCGGTGGGGCGGGAAGCCCTGGCCGATCCGAACTGGGCTCTGCGCGCGCGCCGGGCCCTCGACGGGGCGGACGAGCCCGGCTTCGAGGCCTGGCCGCAGCAGGCGGGGTGGTGGCTGGAGCGGCGCGAGCGGGACATCGCCCGGCTCGGGCCGTGGCGGCCGGCGTGAGCCTCGTCGCCCTGTTCCTCCCACCCACCACCTCATCCTGAGGTGTCATACCCTCGCGCCTTGGCATCGACATGTCGATGCCAAGGCGT
>JAEWKL010000927.1 GCA_023386115.1 Pseudomonadota bacterium | reverse complement strand
CGCGGGCGGGGCGCTGGCGCTCGCCGGCTGCAGCGGCTCGGCGATCCTGCCCGCGCCCGACCTGCCGACGACGCCGGTGATCCTCGACGAGGCCGCGGCGGCGGCGGCGATCTCGCGCTACCGGGCGAGCCACGGGCTCGGGCCCGTGGTGATCGATTCGTCGCTGATCCGCGCCGCCTCCTACCAGGCCGAGGCCAATGCCCGGGCCGGGCAGCTCTCGCACGAAGTCGGCGGCACCTTCGACGCGCGCCTCAAGCGCGCCGGCTTCGGCGGTCGCTACGCCGCCGAGAACCTGAGCGCGGGCTCGACCACCTTCGACGACGTGCTGAAGCGCTGGCAGGTCTCGCCCGAGCACAACCGCAACATGCTGATGCCGCAGGTCAAGCGCGTCGGCGTCGCCCGGGTGGACGCCCCCGGCAGCCGCTACAAGCGGTTCTGGGCGCTGATCCTGTCCGACGGCTGATACGGTCGAGCTTCGCTCCACACGCTTGAGCGAAGCCGGCTTCCGCATCGCGAAGCGGTCGATCGGAAACCGTATGACGCGCTCTGCCGCAGCGCGGAATCGGCCTGGAATCCCCGAAACCATCCCGGAAGGGGAGGGACCTGCGACGATCCTCCCCGCCCGGGCGGTTGTTCCGGGCGTTGTGCCGGGACCATGAGCCCCTATCTTGCGTGCAGACGTTCGCGGTTTGTGCGGTGCGAACGCCCCTTGTTTCGCAATACCCGCTCGTTTAAGGCTCGCGCACCTTCCGGGCTTTGGAACCGTTCCGAGAACGGACCCGGCGGCCCGCGCCCCGGGCACGCGCCAAGGCCTGCGCTAACCCAAGGCCTCGCGCCAACCCTTGAGGATGCTCGATGAACGGCCTCCTGTCGGATTACCTGCCGCTGGTGATCTTCATCGGCGTCTCCCTCTTCATCGCCGCGGCGCTCCTCGTGGCCCCCTTCCTGGTGGCCTATAACAGCCCGGACCCGGAAAAGCTCTCGGCCTACGAGTGCGGGTTCAACGCCTTCGACGACGCGCGCATGAAGTTCGACGTGCGCTTCTACCTCGTCGCCATCCTGTTCATCATCTTCGATCTCGAAGTGGCCTTCCTGTTCCCGTGGGCGATCACGTTCGGGGACCTCGGCTGGTTCGGCTTCTGGTCGATGATGCTCTTCCTCGGCGTGCTCACCGTCGGCTTCGTCTACGAGTGGCGCAAGGGCGCCCTCGAGTGGGACTAGAAGCCTGGCGTTGTAGAACCGCCCCCGAGACGTAGGAACCGGACCCCACCATGGCCCTCACCACCGTCCGCGCCCCGACGATCGCGCCGCAGCCGAAGGGTATCCTCGACCCGGCCACCGGCAAGCCGATCGGCGCCAACGATCCGACCTTCCTGACGATCAGCGACGAGCTCGCCGATCGCGGCTTCCTGCTGACCACCGCCGACGACCTCATCACCTGGGCCCGCACCGGCTCACTGATGTGGATGACGTTCGGCCTGGCCTGCTGCGCCGTCGAGATGATGCAGATGTCGATGCCGCGCTACGATTGCGAGCGCTTCGGCTTCGCCCCGCGCGGCTCACCGCGCCAGTCCGACGTGATGATCGTCGCCGGCACCCTCACCAACAAGATGGCTCCCGCGCTCCGCAAGGTCTACGACCAGATGCCGGAGCCGCGCTACGTCATCTCGATGGGCTCCTGCGCCAACGGCGGCGGCTACTACCACTACTCCTACTCGGTGGTGCGCGGCTGCGACCGGGTGGTGCCGGTCGACATCTACGTCCCGGGCTGCCCGCCGACCGCCGAGGCTTTGCTCTACGGCGTGCTGCTGCTGCAGAAAAAGATCCGCCGCACCGGCACGATCGAGCGCTGAGGCTGGCCATGAGCAACGGCATCACCATCCGCGCCCACACCCAGAGCGAGCAGGGCGACGCCGTCCTCGCCCGCCTCTCCGAGACCCTCGCCGAGACCCTGGGCGGTGCCATCACCGACCGGGCGATCACCTTCGGCGAGCTGACCCTGGTGGTCGAGGGCTCCGAGATCCTGCGGGTGCTGACGCATCTGCGCGACGATCCGGCCTGCGCCTTCTCGACCTTCATCGACATCTGCGGCGCCGACTATCCGGGCCGGGCGAAGCGCTTCGACGTCGTCTACCACCTGCTCTCGATGCGCCATAACCGGCGCATCCGCGTCAAGGTGCAGACCGACGAGCGCACCCCGGTGCCGTCCGCGATTCCGGTCTTCCCGGCCGCGAACTGGTACGAGCGCGAGACCTACGACCTGTACGGCATCCTGTTCTCGGGTCATCCGGACCTGCGCCGGCTGCTCACCGATTACGGCTTCGAGGGCCACCCCCTCCGCAAGGACTTCCCGCTCACCGGCTTCGTCGAGGTCCGCTACGACCAGGACGAGGCCCGGGTCGTCTACGAGCCCGTGCGACTGACGCAGGAATTCCGCAACTTCGACTTCCTGTCCCCCTGGGAGGGCACCGACTACGTGCTCCCGGGCGACGAGAAGGCCGACAAGGCACCGGCGAAAGGCTGAGCCGACATGGGCGAGCACAGCATCCGCAACTTCTCGATCAATTTCGGCCCGCAGCACCCGGCAGCGCACGGCGTGCTGCGGCTCGTGCTGGAGCTGGACGGCGAGGTGGTCGAGCGGGTCGACCCGCATATCGGCCTCCTTCACCGCGGCACCGAGAAGCTGATCGAGGTCAAGACCTACCTCCAGGCGACGCCCTATTTCGACCGGCTCGACTACGTCGCGCCGATGAACCAGGAGCACGCCTTCTGCCTCGCGATCGAGCGGATGCTCGGCCTCGAGGTGCCGCGCCGTGCCAAGCTGATCCGCACGCTCTACTGCGAGATCGGCCGGCTCCTGTCGCACCTCCTGAACGTCACCACGCAGGCGATGGATGTCGGCGCCCTCACGCCCCCGCTCTGGGGCTTCGAGGAGCGCGAGAAGCTGATGATCTTCTACGAGCGCGCCTCCGGAGCGCGGCTCCACGCCAACTACTTCCGGCCGGGCGGCGTCCACCAGGACCTGCCGCCGAGCCTGATCGACGACATCGAGGCGTTCTGCGAGACCTTCCCGCAGGTGGTCGACGACCTCGACGACCTCGTGATGGCCAACCGCATCTTCAAGCAGCGCAACGTCGATATCGGCATCGTCACCGTCGAGGAGGCCCTGGCCTGGGGATTCTCGGGCGTGATGGTGCGCGGCTCCGGCATCCCGTGGGACCTGCGCAAGTCGCAGCCCTACGAGGCCTATGACGAGATGGAATTCGACATCCCCGTGGGGAAGAACGGCGATACCTACGATCGCCAGGTGATCCGCATGGAGGAGATGCGCCAGTCGGTGCGCATCATGAAGCAGTGCATCGCCAAGCTGCGCGAGCCGGCCGGCCAGGGGCCGATCGCGACGCAGGACGGCAAGGTGGCGCCGCCGCCGCGGCGCGAGATGAAGCGCTCGATGGAGGCGCTCATCCACCACTTCAAGCTCTACACCGAGGGCTTCCACGTCCCGGCCGGCGAGGTCTACGCCGCGGTCGAGGCGCCCAAGGGCGAGTTCGGCGTCTATCTGGTCGCCGACGGCACCAACAAGCCGTATCGCTGCAAGATCCGCGCTCCGGGCTTCGCCCACCTCCAGGCGATGGACTGGATGTGCCGCGGCCACATGCTGGCGGACGTGTCGTGCATCCTCGGCACGCTCGACATCGTGTTCGGTGAGGTGGACCGGTGAAGGCGCTTCGCGCCGCACCAGTCGGAGACGTTTGAGATGGCCAACCGCAGACTCGCCCCCGTATCCGAGCAGCCCGAGAGCTTCGCGTTCACGCCTGAGAACGCCGAATGGGCCAAGGGGCAGATCGCCAAGTACCCGGAGGGGCGCCAAGCCTCGGCCGTGATCCCGCTCCTGTGGAAGGCGCAGGAGCAGAATGGCGGCTGGCTGCCTCGAGCCGCGATCGAAGCGGTGGCCGACCAGCTCGGCATGCCGCATATCCGGGTGCTGGAGGTCGCGACCTTCTACACCATGTTCGCCCTTGAGCCGGTCGGCCGCTACTGGATCCAGGTCTGCGGCACGGTCCCGTGCGACGTCTGCGGCGCCCGCGAGCTGAAGCAGTACCTCCATGACCGGCTCGGCCCCTCCGGCCATGTCAGCCCGGACGGCAACTTCTCCTGGCTCGAGGTCGAGTGCCTGGGCGCGTGCTGCAACGCCCCGATGGCCCAGATCAACCACGATTACTACGAGGACCTCACTCCTGAGTCCCTCGGCAAGCTGATGGACGACCTCGCGGCCGGCCGCCCGGTGAAGACCGGCTCGCAGATCGGCCGGACCTCCTCCGAGCCCAAGGACGCGGTCACGACCCTCCAGGACGAGACGCTGTTCGACGGTTCCCGCGTCGGTGCCTGGCGCAAGCGCTTCGAGGAGGAGGGGCTGAAGGAGACCGGCGCCGATGCGACCGGCGAGAAGGCCCGCACCGAGGCCTCGGCCGCCGAGACCCCGAAGGCGGCCCGTCCCGACGCTGGCCGCCCAACCGAGAGCAAGGCGGCCGACACGCCCGTCCAGCGCGCGGCGGACGGCAAGCCCGCCGGCGACCCGGCGGCCGGGAAGGGCCAGGCGGCACCCGAGCGC
>JAEWKL010000923.1 GCA_023386115.1 Pseudomonadota bacterium | reverse complement strand
GGCGGGCGGGGGCGCGCTGGCGCGGCCGGGATCGTCGGGCGAGGTCGGGATGCGCAGGCGCCGTCAGGGCGCGAGCGCCGCGCTGCCGAGCATGATCGCCGCCCAGATCGCGCCGGCGCCGAGGAGGGCGAGGCCGGTGAGCGCCAGGACGATGTCGCAGGGTCGCAAGAGCGACCGGCCGGGGAGCGGGCCGGAGCGCGGCCGGTGCCGGGAGAGCCCGCGGCGGAGGCGGGTGGCGTGAGCGGTGGCCATGGTCAGCCCCCCGCCGCGAAGGTCTGGCCGGCCGCACCCGCCAGGTGCTCGACGATCGGCCCGAGCGCCAGCGACGGGAAGAAGGTCAGGCCGCCGACGATCAGGATCACCCCGACGAGGAGGCCGACGAACAGGCCGCCATCGGTCGGGAAGGTCCCGGCGGAGGCCGGCACCGTCTTCTTCGCGGCGAGCGAGCCGGCGATGGCGAGGGCCGGGATGATGACGAAGAACCGGCCGACCAGCATCCCGGCGCCCAGCGTCAGGTTGTAGAACGGGGTGTTGCCCGACAGGCCCGCGAAGGCCGAGCCGTTGTTCGCCACCGCCGAGGTGAAGGCGTAGAGGATCTCCGAGAAGCCGTGCGGGCCGGGATTGGCGGGTCCCGCCAGGCCCGCCGGCAGCACGGCGGCGACCGCCGTGAGGCCGAGCATCATCAGGGGCAGGCAAAGGATGGCGAGCATCGCCATCTTGACCTCGCGGGCCTCGATCTTCTTGCCGAGATATTCCGGCGTGCGCCCGACCATCAGCCCGGCGACGAAGATCGCCACCACCACGAAGACCAGCATGCCGTAGAGCCCGGCGCCGACGCCGCCGACGATGATCTCGCCGAGCTGCATGTTGACGAGCGGGATCAGGCCGCCGAGCGCCGTGAAGGCGTCGTGCATGGCGTTGACGGCGCCGCAGGAGGCGGCCGTGGTCACCACCGCGAACAGGGCCGAGCCGGGGATGCCGAAGCGCAGCTCCTTGCCCTCGAGGTTGCCGCCCTGGAGCCCGAGGGCGTTGAGGAGCGGGTTGCCGGCGCCTTCGGCCCCGTAGGTGACCGCGGTGCCGGCGAGGAACAATACGCCCATGGCGGCGAGGATCGCCCAGCCCTGGCGCTCGTCCCCGACCATGCGGCCGAACACGTTGGTGAGCGCCGCTCCTAAGCCGAAGATCGACACCATCTGGATCAGGTTCGACAGCGCGGTCGGGTTCTCGAACGGGTGCGCGGCGTTGGCGTTGAAGAAGCCGCCGCCATTGGTGCCGAGCATCTTGATCGCGACCTGGCTCGCCACGGGGCCGAGCGCGATCGTCTGCTTGGCCCCCTCCAGGGTCGTGGCCTCGGCGTAGGGCGCGAGGGTCTGCGGCACGCCCTGCCAGACCAGGAACAGGGTGGTGACGATGCAGAGCGGCAGCAGCACGTAGAGGGTGCAGCGGGTCAGGTCGACCCAGAACGAGCCCACCGTGCGGGCCGAGGCGCGGGCAAAGCCCCGGATCAGCGCCACGGCGAGCGCGATGCCGGTCGCCGCCGAGAGGAAGTTCTGGTGCGTCAGCCCCAGCATCTGCGACAGGTAGGAGAGGGTGCTCTCGCCGCCGTAATTCTGCCAGTTGGTGTTGGTGACGAAGCTCGCGGCGGTGTTGAAGGCGAGGTCGGGTGCCACCGCGCCCTGATCGGCGGGGTTGAACGGCAGCAGGCCCTGCAGCCGCAGGACGCCGTAGAGCAGGACGAAGCCGGCGGCGTGGAAGACCAGCATCGCGCCCGCGTAAGCGAGCCAGTGCTGCTCGTGGGCCTCGTCGATGCCGGCGAGGCGGTAGAGGCCGCGCTCGACCGGGCGCAGGACGGGAGAGAGCGGGGTGCGCGCGCCGGTGAAGACCCGGGTCATGTAGAGGCCGAGCGGCTTCACCAGGGCGAGGACGATCGCGCAGAACAGCGCGATCTGGAGCCAGCCTGAGAGGGTCATGCGTGCCTCCCTCAGAACCGCTCGGGCCGCACGAGGGCGTAGGCGAGGTAGGCGAGCAGCCCGAGGGTCATGAGGCCGCCGAGCCCGTAATCGAGGGTCATCGCGGGCCTCCTCACAGGCGTTCGCACAAGGAGACGTAGCCGAGCGCCAGGGCGAAGAAGCCCAGGCCGGCCGCCAGCATCAGGAAATCGAACATGGGTGCCCCCGTCGGGCGGCGCCGGGATGACGCGCGCCGCCGCATGAACCGGACCGTGAGCCACGGTCCCGTTCCCGGAGATCCACCCGAACGCATAGGGATTCGAGAGGGGCGCGGAGGGCGCGATATCAAGGCGGCATAAAGACGGTCGGGATCAGGGGCGCCTCGCGGCCCGGACCGCCTCCTGCAGGCCGGCGCAGGCATGCGCCTCACCGCAGACGGCCCGCAGCGCCCGCCCGTCGACCTGCAGCACGCAGGTGGTGCCGTTCAGGAAGCCGCGGACGCAAAAGCCGCAGCGCGGGCAGGTGGCGCACACCCGGCACAGGGCCGGCCGCCGCGCCTCGTCGCCCCGGGACGGGACGCGGCGAAGCCTTCCGGTCGCCGCGGCGTGCGCGAGCCGGTCGTGACACCCATCCATCGCGATCAACCCCCGGCGACGCGTCTCAGCGGGGGTCTTTGCGACCGGGGACCGAGGGAAAACGATGCGGCCGGCCGGGCCGGGATATCAGGATCTCATAAGGGCGGGATGGCGCGCCCAGGCCGCCGGAGGCGGCGTTCAGGCCACCGGAGGCGGCGTTCAGGCCGCCGGACGCGGCGTTCAGGCCGCCAGGAGCTCGCCGCCCTTCTCGGCGATGACCTCGCGCACCTTGCCGGAGAAGATCCCGAGCAGCAGCGGCAGGCGGACCTCGACCCGGGCGGTCTCGTCCTCGACCGCGATGATGCCGCGGACCGTCTGGCCCATGGCGCCGACCACGAAGGCGAGAGTGTCGCCGTCCCAGACCGGATCCTGCATCGTGAGGCCGGCCTTCTGCACGAGGTCGCGGCCCTGGCCGAGGCGGGCGTCGATGCGCCGACGCGCCTCGGCCCGGCCGATCTGGTGGGGGATCACAACGACCAGGGGCTTCGCCATCACCGTCTCCGCGGCCCGCCGCACCCGATCCGGGCCGGCTTCGGGCACGATGCTCCGGCGGCGCCGAATCATCTGTGTTTGACGTTCACCATGCCGTGAGGGAATTCAATCCAGGGCGGGTGCGCAGGCGTCGAAAGGGCTCAAGGGCCGCCATCGAAGCCGCGACCATGGCGGCCGGGCACCACGCCCTGCGCGACCCGGTCGCGGCCGCCCGGCCGGTGCTGTCCACGCCGACCAGCTTGGCGTAGGGGGGACCTTGGCGTAGGGGGAAGACCCGGGCGGCAGAGGGACGGGGCGCGGCGCGCCCGACGAGTGGAGACGGGTCTTGAGCGCGATCGAGCAGGGAATTCTCGGCGCCATCGCCGTGTGCATCGCGGCCACGGCCGCCCTGTGGCTGCTGGCGATGCCGGACGAGCCGGTGCGGGCCCTGCAGGACGGCCTGGGCTCTGCTGCGCTCGCCACCATCATCGCGGGCGCGGCCGTCCGGCGTTCGTCCGAGTGATACCAACGGCCTAAGATGCTGACGCATCAGGCCGTTGATCCATCTCGAATTTTCGACGCTAAGCCAGAGGCTTGGCGACAATTCGAGAACGGGACCAACGGTCGTTTTCAACGACCGTTGATATGATCCCGCTGCGCCTTCGAACGGACTTGTTCGACGGCGCCGGCCAAGCCCGGACGGGCGCCGGCGCTGAGGCGCCGGACGCCTTGGCATCGACGTGTCGATGCGAAAGCGCGATGGTATGAGACGGAGCGGGTGAGGGGGGCAGTGATGCCAGTGCAGAAGCGCCTCGTCGCGCGCCTGGTGCGCTGGCTCGCCGCCGGCTTCGTCGCCTTCGCGGTGCTCTGGATCGCCTTCCACCTGCGCTGAGGCGGGGCGGGCAGGAATGCCGGGCAGCGGTGGCCGGGCAAGGGGCCTCAGGCCGGCAGCGCCGGGGCCTCAGGCCGGCAGCGCCACCGGCCGCCGGCGGACAGCCCGGCGC
>JAEWKL010000919.1 GCA_023386115.1 Pseudomonadota bacterium | reverse complement strand
GAGTGGCCCGGCGCCGCGGCGCGCGACCTCTGCGCCGCGGTCTACCGCGCCGTCGCACCGGCGGCGGAAGCCTGGCTCGACGCCAACGCCACCACCGATTCCGGCCCGCTGCCGCCGCCGGGGCCGGACTTCGCGGCGCGGTTCGCCGCCTGAGCCATCCCGTTCCGCGGTCATGTCGCGTCGCAACGTGTTACGAAAAAACTTGCAAACCAAAAATCTCGTGACATATTGAGATCCAGAACATCGAGGGAGGCGCGGCCATGTACACGCAGGCCCTGAACGCCAAGGACAGCACGGCGCCGCTCGGCGGTCCCGAGGATGCGCAAGCCGCGGCCCGGTTCCAGGCGCGGATCGACGCCGAGGAGCGGATCGAGCCGAACGACTGGATGCCCGAGGCCTACCGGCGCACCCTGACCCGGCAGATCTCGCAGCACGCCCATTCCGAGATCGTCGGCATGCTGCCGGAAGGCAACTGGATCACCCGGGCGCCGACGCTCAAGCGCAAGGCCGCTTTGCTGGCCAAGGTGCAGGACGAGGCCGGGCACGGGCTCTACCTCTACTCGGCCGCCGAGACCCTCGGCACCAGCCGCGAGGAGATGGTCGAGCAGCTCCTCGCCGGCCGCGCGAAATATTCCTCGATCTTCAACTACCCGACCCTGACCTGGGCCGATATCGGCGCGATCGGCTGGCTGGTCGACGGCGCGGCGATCATGAACCAGATCCCGCTCTGCCGCTGCTCCTATGGCCCGTACGCCCGCGCGATGATCCGCGTCTGCAAGGAGGAGAGCTTCCACCAGCGCCAGGGCTACGAGATCATGCTGACCCTCTGCCGCGGCACGCCCGAGCAGAAGGCGATGGCCCAGGACGCCCTGAACCGCTGGTGGTGGCCCTGCCTGATGATGTTCGGCCCGCCCGACGCCGAGAGCCAGCATTCCGACCAGTCGACGCAATGGAAGATCAAGCGCTTCTCGAACGATGAGCTGCGCCAGAAGTTCGTCGATGCGACGGTGCCGCAGGGCCGGTATCTGGGCCTGACCTTCCCGGATCCGGAGCTCGCCTATGACGAGGCGGCGGGCCACTGGCGCTACGGCCAGATCGACTGGGAGGAGTTCAAGCAGGTTCTGGCCGGCAACGGCCCCTGCAACCGGCAGCGGATGAAGCAGCGCCGCGATGCCCACGCCGCCGGCGCCTGGGTGCGCGAGGCGGCGATGGCGCACGCCGCGAAGCGCGCCCGCCGGGCGGCGCAGGCCGATGCCGTGCCGCAGGCGGCGTGAGGGAGGACCCGATGGCCGAACAGAAGATCCCGCTCTGGGAGGTGTTCATCCGCTCCCGCAACGGCCTGGCGCACAAGCATGTCGGCTCGCTCCACGCGGCCGATGCGGCGATGGCGCTCCAGGCCGCCCGGGACGTCTACACACGCCGCGGCGAGGGGCTGTCGCTCTGGGTCGTGCCGTCCGCCGCGATCGTCGCCTCGGATCCGGCCGACAAGGACGTGATGTTCGAGCCCACCGCCTCGAAGATCTACCGGCATCCGACCTTCTACGAGGTGCCGGACGAGGTCGGGCATATGTGAGCCTGCGCTCGCGCATCGAGGATCAGGCGCGGGTTTCTCCACTCCCCGCGGGCGGGGAGTGGAGAATGGCCGCGCCCCACTCGTCACCGGCGTGATCGTCCAACCGCGGCCCCCGACGTCCCGAGCCCCCCATGTCCACCACCTCCCTGAGCGTCACCGAGACCCCGCTCCTCGCCGGCATCCTGCGACGCGCCGACGACGCGCTGATCCTCGGGCACCGGCTCTCCGAATGGTGCGGCCACGCGCCGATGCTGGAGGAGGACATCGCGCTTTCCAACATCGCCCTCGACTGCGTCGGACAGGCCCGCTCCTTCTACGCCTATGCCGCCGCGGTCGCGGGGCAGGGGCTGTCGGAGGACGACTTCGCCTATCGCCGCGAGGTCGGGCAGTACCGCAACTGCCTGCTGGTCGAGCAGCCGAACGGCGACTTCGCCGCGACCATCGTGCGCCAGGTCCTGTTCTCGGCCTTCATCGATCCGTATTACCGGGCGCTCACGGCCTCCCGCGACGCGAGCCTCGCCGCCATCGCCGCCAAGGCCGAGAAGGAGACCGCCTACCACCTGCGCCATTCCGGCGAGTGGCTGATCCGGCTCGGCGACGGCACCGACGAGAGCCACGCCCGCGCCCGCACCGCCCTCGACGAGCTGTGGCCCTATACGGGCGAGCTGTTCGAGGTCGACGCGGCCGAGGCGGCGCTGATCGAGGCCGGTACGGTGCCCGACCCGCGGCGCTTACGGACGGAGTTCGACGCCACCCTCGACCACATCCTGAGCGAGGCAACGCTGACCCGCCCCAAAGGCGGCTGGATGCAGAGCGGCGGCCGGGCCGGGCGCCACAGCGAGCATCTCGGCTTCATCCTGGCCGACCTGCAATACCTGCAGCGCGCCCATCCGGGGGCGATCTGGTGACCCCCGCCGAGGCCGATCTGGCCCGGCGCGCGCACGCGGCGGCAGCGACGGTCTGCGACCCCGAGATCCCGGTCCTCACCATCGCGGATCTCGGCGTCCTGCGCGACGTGACGGTGCAGGGTGGCCGGGTCGAGGTCGCGATCACGCCGACCTATTCCGGCTGCCCGGCGATGGACGTGATCGGCATCGAGGTGCAGACGGCTTTGGCGCAGGCCGGCATCCCGGACGCCCGGGTGCGCCTGGTGCTCGCTCCGGCCTGGACCACCGACTGGATGACGGAAGCCGGCAAGGCCAAGCTCGCCGCCTACGGCATCGCCCCGCCGGCGGGCAAGGCCTCGCGCCGCGCCCTGTTCGGCGAGGAGCGGGTGGCCTGCCCGCATTGCGGCTCGGCCGCGACGGAAAAGGTGTCGGAATTCGGCTCCACCGCCTGCAAGTCGCTGTGGCGCTGCACGGCCTGCCGCGAGCCGTTCGATTATTTCAAGTGCATCTGAGGCGCCGATGACCCCCCGCTTCCATCGCCTGCGCGTCGCCGATATCCGCCGCGAGACCCCGGATGCCGTCTCGATCGCCTTCGCGGTGCCGGAGGAGGCCCGGCCAGCCTTCGGCTTCACCTGCGGCCAGTACCTGACGCTCAAGGCGTCCGTCGACGGCGAGGAGGTGCGCCGCTCCTATTCGATCTGCTCCGGTGCCGGCGAGCCGGAATTGCGCATCGCGATCAAGCGCGTCGAAGGCGGGCTGTTCTCCGGCTTCGCCAACGAGGCGATCGCGCCCGGCGACGAGATCGAGGTGATGCCGCCGATGGGCCGCTTCGGGGTCGCGATCAGACCGGACGAAAGCCGCACCTTCGTGGGCTTCGCGGCGGGCTCAGGCATCACCCCGATCCTGTCGATCATCCGCACCGTGCTCGAAGCGGAGCCGAGGAGCCGCTTCTTCCTGTTCTACGGCAACCGCGCCACCGGCTCGATCCTGTTTCGCGAGGCGCTGGAGACCCTGAAGGACCGCTTCCTCGACCGGCTCTCGGTGTTCCACGTCCTCTCGCGCGAGACGCAGGACCTCCCGGTCCTCAACGGCCGCCTCGACGGCGAGAAGGCGGCCCTGTTCCTGCGCAGCATCGTGCCGGCCGCCCTCGTCGACCACGCCTTCGTCTGCGGCCCGGGCGAGATGCTCGATGCGGTCGAGGGCGCGCTGCTGGATCTCGGCGTGCCGCGCGAGCGCGTCCACGTCGAGCGCTTCACCCCAGCCGAGCCGGGACGGGCCCGTGCCGCCCGTCCGGTCGCGACCTGTGCTGCACCCGCGGCGCTCGCCACGGTGATCACCGACGGCATCGCCACCGAGGTGCCGGTGGCCGAGGGCGAGGCCGTCCTCGACGCCGCGATCCGCGCCGGCCTCGACCTGCCGTATTCGTGCCGGGGCGGCATGTGCTGCACCTGCCGCGCCAAGGTGGTGGACGGCAGCGTCGCCATGGCGGTGAACTACTCGCTGGAGCCCTGGGAGGTCGAGGCCGGCTTCGTCCTCACCTGCCAGGCCCGGCCGACCTCCGGGCGGGTGACGGTGGATTTCGACCAAGTGTGAGCGGTATCGCCAGTCAATAATGCAGGCGACACTGCGCGATCAGCAATTGATCGCCTTCGACGCGGTAGACGAGACGATGCTCTCGCGTAATGCGACGTGACCACCAGCCGGAGAGTTCCCCGCGCAAAGGTTCAGGCTTGCCGGTCCCCGTGAACGGGGTCCGACTCACCTCCTTGATGAGCGCGTTGACGCGCTCGAGCAACTTGCGATCCGTTGCCTGCCAGAACAGATAGTCGTCCCATCCCGTCTCGTGGAAGACGAGTTTCACTCAGACAGCTCGCGCTCGGTTCCCTTGCCCGCGTCGAGATCCGCCACAGCTTTCAGCAGCCGCTCGGCGTTGCGTGGGCTCTGCAGCAGATGCCGGGTCTCCTCGTAGGAGGCGAAGTCCTCCAGGGACATCAGAACGGCGGCCGGCTTGCCGCGATCACGGGTGATGAGCACGGGCGCATGATCGCTGGTCACGCTGTCGAGCGTGGCGGCGAGGTTGCGGCGAAGCTCGCTGTAGGATGTGGTGCGCATGCGATGATTGTACGCGTTCGCGTACCATTCTCAAGGTCGCTGCGATCGTCGGGTTGCTTGGGTCGAGGCACGATCCCGCGAACCGATCGTCTTCCTATGCGCCCCCACACGATCGGCCTGCCGTTCCTGTAGCCGCACGGCGATGGTGCCGAGCAGCCCGATTGCGGCCGGCACGATCATGAAGTCCAGGATGAAGGACGATGTCGTCGTGAGCGGCCCCGAGCGTGCATGCCGCGAATGGGACCGCCGGGCGGACGAGCCCGGCGGTCCCTGTCCCGCTCAGCCCGCCTTCGCCGACGCCGCCACCGCGGTCAGCGCCGTCATGTTGACGATGCCGCGCACGGTGGTGGTGTGGGTGAGGATGTGGACCGGGGCGGCGGCGCCGAGCAGGATCGGCCCGACGCTGATGCCCTGACCCGCCACCACCTTGAGCGCGTTCAGCGTGATGTTGGCCGAGTCCAGGTTCGGCATCACCAGGAGGTTGGCTTCCGCGGTGAGGCGCGACTCCGGAAACACCCGCTCCATCAGCGGCCGGCTCAGCGCCGCGTCGGCCTGCATCTCGCCCTCGACCTCGAGGTCCGGCGCCCGCTCGGTGATGAGCGAGAGCGCCGCGCGCATCTTCTCGGCCGAGGGATTGCGGGCGGTGCCGAAGCTCGAATGCGAGACGAGCGCCACCCGCGGGGTCTGGCCGAAGCGGCGCATCTCGGCCGCGGCGAGCAGCGTCATGTCGGCCAGCTCCTCCGCGCCCGGATCGAGGTGGATGTAGGGGTCGCAGATGAACAGGGTGTGGCGCGGCAGCTGCAACAGGCTCATCGCGGTGAGCGCCTTCACCCCCGGCGCCATCCCGATCACCTCGCGCACGTGGCGCAGGTGGCTGTGATAGGAGCCGGTGCCGCCGCAGAGCAGGCCGTCGACCTGGCCGAGCTTGAGCAGCATCGCGCCGACGAGGGTCGGGTTGCGCCGCGCCTCGGCGAGGGCGACCTCGCGCGACAGGCCGTGGCGCTTGCGCTGCGCGTAATAGCCCTGCGCGGCCTCGGCCTGGAACGCCTCGTCGTCGAGATCCTGCACGTCGACGTCGCGGCCGACCTCGATGCGCAGGCCGAGCGCCTTCATCTTGTCGGCGATCACCTCGCGGCGGCCGACCAGCACTGGCCGGGCCAGGCCCTCGTCGACCACCACTTGCGCGGCCCGCAAGATGCGGTCGTCCTCGCCCTCCGCATAGGCGACGCGGGCGCGGGCCGCCTCGCTCGCCGCGGCGAAGACCGGCTGCATCACCGTGCCGGAGGTGTAGACGCGGGTCTCCAGCGAGCGGCGATAGGCCTCGACGTCGAGCATCGGCTTCGTCGCGACGCCGCTCTCGGTGGCGGCGAGCGCCACGGCCGGCGCCACCTTGGTGATCAGCCGCGGGTCGAACGGGCGCGGGATCAGGTAGTCGGGCCCGAAGGCGATGTCCTGCGTGCCGTAGGCCGCCGTCACCACGTCCGATTGCTCGGCCCGGGCCAGCTCGGCGATGGCCCGCACCGCGGCGAGCTTCATCTCCTCGTTGATCGTGGTCGCACCGACATCGAGCGCGCCCCGGAAGATGAACGGGAAGCACAGGACGTTGTTGACCTGGTTCGGATAGTCCGAGCGGCCGGTGGCGATGATCGCGTCGGGGCGCACGTCCTTGGCCGCCTCGGGCCGGATCTCCGGCTCAGGGTTCGCGAGGGCCAGGATCAGGGGCTTGTCGGCCATGCCCTTGACCATCTCGGGCGTCAGCGCGCCGGCGGCCGAGAGGCCGAGGAAGATGTCGGCGCCCGGCACCGCGTCGGCCAGCGTGCGCGCCTCGGTGACCTGCGCGTATTGCGCCTTCTGGGCGTCGAGGTTGTTGCGGCCCTGGTAGATCACGCCGCGGCTGTCGGTGACGAGCACGTTCTTCTTGTCGAGGCCGAGGCTCACCAAGAGGTTGAGGCAGGCGATGGCCGCGGCACCGGCGCCCGAGCAGACGACGCGCACCTCGCCGATCTTCTTAGCCACCACTTCGAGGCCGTTGAGGATCGCGGCGGCGGCGATGATCGCGGTGCCGTGCTGGTCGTCATGGAAGACCGGGATCTTCATCCGCTCGCGCAGGCGGGTCTCGATCACGAAGCATTCCGGCGCCTTGATGTCCTCGAGGTTGATCCCCCCGAAGGTCGGCTCCAGGCTCGCGATGATGTCGACGAGCTTGTCCGGATCGGTCTCGTCGATCTCGATGTCGAACACGTCGATGCCGGCGAACTTGCGGAACAGGCAGCCCTTGCCCTCCATCACCGGCTTGCCGGCGAGCGCGCCGATATTGCCGAGGCCCAAAACCGCGGTACCGTTCGAGATCACCGCCACGAGGTTGCCGCGAGAGGTCAGCTCCGCGGCCTGGGCCGGATCCTTCTCGATGGCGAGGCAGGCGGCAGCGACGCCGGGCGAGTAGGCGAGCGCGAGATCGCGCTGCGTGCTCATGTCCTTGGTCGGCAGCACGGCGATCTTTCCGGGCGTCGGGAAGCGGTGGTAGTCGAGGGCGGCCTTCTCGAGTTGCTCGTCCATGGCGTGTCCTCCTGATGGGATGCGGGATGGCGGGTGCGCCGAGGCGCACGGGGTCGTCTCCCGGCCGGCACCTTCGCGGGCGCCGATCGGAAGGGAACGCTCAAGGTTACGGTCATGATCCCGCCAGTTTGTAGCGGGCAGACGTGTTTGCGGGCGCAGGACGTTAGGGCAAGGACGCGTCGTCCCGACCCAACCGCCTGTTGCGCGGGCCACTATGCGGACGCTTCGATAGTCGTTCGAAGATGAAGCGCAGGACCTCCCCTCTCCCGTGTGGGAGAGGGGTTGGGGGATCGAAGATCCCGCGTGAGGGTGGCGCGCTTCAGTGTGAAGCTGTGACCGTTGTGCTGGTAGCGGAACGCTTGGTGCCCTTTCCGGCACCGTCTCCACCCTCGCGCGATCTACGATCGCCCCTACCCGTCTCCCAAACGGGAGAGGGGGTCCCGCGCTCTACTTGATTGAGGTTGTGCAGGACGGAGATGCCGCCGCCCCACACCAAGATTATCGCCTCAATGCGCCTTCTTCTTCGGCATGTAGAGGTCGGTGATCGTGCCCTCGAAGGCCTCGGCCGCCATGCCGACCGTCTCCGACAGGGTCGGGTGCGGGTGGATGGTGAGCCCGATATCCTCCGCATCCGCCCCCATCTCGATGGCGAGAGCCGCCTCGGCGATCAGGTCGCCGGCCGAGGGGCCGACGATGCCGCAGCCGACGATGCGGTTCGAGTCCTCGTCGAACAGCACCTTGGTCAGGCCCTCGTCGCGCCCGAGCGACAGCGAGCGGCCGCTCGCCGCCCACGGGAACACGCCCTTGCCGACCTTGATGCCCTTGGCCTTGGCCTCATTCTCCGAGAGGCCGACCCAGGCCACCTCCGGATCGGTGTAGGCCACCGACGGGATCACCTTGGCGTCGAAGAACGAGTTCTTGCCGGCCGCCGCTTCCGCCGCGACCTTGCCCTCGTGCACCGCCTTGTGGGCGAGCATCGGCTGGCCGACCACGTCGCCGATGGCGAAGATGTGGGAGGCGGTCGTGCGCATCTGCTTGTCGACCGGGATGAAGCCCCGCTCGTCCACCGCGACGCCGGCGGCCTCGGCGCCGATCAGCTTGCCGTTGGGACGGCGGCCGACCGAGACCAGGATCTTGTCGAAGGTGTCGGTCGCCGGCGCCGAGCCGCCCTCGAACGTCACCTTGAGGCCCTCAGGGGTCGCCTCGACGGCCGTGACCTTGGCCTTGAGGTGGATCGCCTCGTACTGCTTCGAGATCCGCTTGAACAGCGGCGTGACGATGTCCTTGTCGGCGCCGGGGATGATCTGGTCCATCAGCTCGACGATGGTCACCTTGGACCCGAGGGCGTGATAGACCGTCGCCATCTCGAGGCCGATGATGCCACCGCCGATGACGAGGAGGCGCTTCGGCACCCCGTCGAGTTCCAGCGCCCCGGTCGAGTCGATCACCCGCGGATCGTCATGCGGGATGAACGGCATCTTGATCGGCTCGGAGCCGGCCGCGATCACCGCGTTGTCGAAGCCGATGATCGTTGTCTTGCCCTCGTGCTCGACCTCGATCTGATGCGGGCTGACGAAGCGGGCGGTGCCCGTCACCACCGTCACCTTGCGCTGCTTGGCCAGACCCCCGAGGCCGCCGGTCAGGCGCTTGACCACGCCTTCCTTCCAGCTCCGCAGCTGGTCGATGTCGATCTGCGGCGCGGCGAAGCTGATGCCGTGCGCGGCCATAGCCTGGCTCTCGTCGATCACCTTGGCGGCGTGGAGCAGCGCCTTCGAGGGGATGCAGCCGACATTGAGGCATACCCCGCCGAGGCTCGGCCAGCGCTCGACCAAGATCACCTTCTTGCCGAGGTCGGCCGCGCGGAACGCCGCCGTGTAGCCGCCGGGGCCGGCGCCGAGCACCAGCACCTCGGCCCGCATCTCCTCGCCGGAGACCGGGGCCGCGCCCTTCGGCGCAGGTGCGGCGGACGCGCCCTGACCGCCGGCGGTGGCGGGAGAGCCGTAGCCGGCCTGGCCCGCACCCGCCGCGAGCGGAGAGCCGCCGGCCGCTGCGGGAGAAGAGGCCGCCTTGTCGGCGACCGCCGGCTTCGCGGCGCCGGCCGCCGCCG
>JAEWKL010000602.1 GCA_023386115.1 Pseudomonadota bacterium | reverse complement strand
GCGCGCTCGCCGCCCCCACCGTGTCGCTGGTGCCGGGCGTCGGCGCCTCGACCATCGTGCTCTCCTTCGCGGTGGTGGCGACCGCGGGCCTCGGCCAGATCGAGGGCGCGGCGGTGGCCGCCCTCCTCATCGGCCTCGGCCGCTCCTTCGCGGTCTACGTCGCACCCGAATTCGAGGTCGTGGTGCCCTACGCCATCATGGTGGCGGTGCTGCTGTTCCGGCCTCAAGGGCTGTTCGGCGTGGCGGAGACCCGGCGGATATGACCTGCATGCTTGGAGGCGCCGCGCGATGACCCGCCGCTCCGAAACCCTTCTCGCGCTCGCCCTCGCCGTGCTGGTCGTCGGGCTCGCCTACGCGGTGCCGTGGCTGCGCTTCGTCCTCACCATCGCGCTCGCCAAGGGGCTGGCGGTGCTGGGCATCCTGCTCCTGCTGCGGGCCGGCCAGGTCAGCTTCGGCCACGCGCTCTATCTCGCGCTCGCCGCCTATACGGTGGCGTTCGGGGCGATGGCCGTGCCGGAGGCGCTCCTGCTCCTGCCCCTCGCGGCCCTGCTCGCCGGGATCCTCGGGCTGCTGGTCGGGCTCTTCGTGGTGCGCTACCGCGAGATCTTCTTCGGCATGCTGAATCTCGCGCTCAGCATGGTGTTCTACTCGGTGCTGGAGAAGTTCTACGCGCTCACCCACGGCGCCGACGGCATCCGGCTCCCGCCGGTCACGGTCCTCGGCCGGCCGCTCGCCGGCGAGGTGGGGGAGTGGACGGTGTTGGGGCTCGCCCTCGTCCTGGCGCTCGCCTGCGGCGCTCTGGTGCGGGTGGCCCTGGCCTCCCCTCTCGGGGAAGCGCTCGCCGGCATCAAGACCCGCGAGACCCGGCTCGACTTCATGGGCGTGTCGCCCAAGCGCGTGCTGCTCGCCGCCTACGTGGCCTCCGCCGTGATGGCGGGACTAGCCGGCGCGATCATCGCGCTCACCACCCGCCACGTCACCCCGGCGCTGAGCTACTGGACCACCTCGGGCGAGCTCGTCTTCATCGCGATCCTCGGCGGGGCCGGTAGCGTGATCGGGCCTTTCCTAGGCGCCGCGGCCTACGAGCTGACCCGGGTCTATGCGGCCGCCACCTTCGCCAATGCCTGGCAGCTGGTGCTCGGCCTGGTGCTCCTCGGGGTCATCGTGTTCGCGCCGGGCGGGATCTGGGGAATGATTTCGAGCCGCAGGAGGGCTGCATGACGGCTCTGCTCCAGGCCCGGGATCTTCGCCTCGCCTTCGGCGGCCTCAAGGCCGCGGACGGGATCGACCTCGACGTCGAGGCCGGCGAGTTCCTGGCGATCATCGGCCCGAACGGCGCCGGCAAGACCACCTTCATCAACATGACGACCGGCTACCTGAAGCCCCAGGGCGGCTCGATCGCCTTCGAGGGCAAGCCGATCCTCGGCCTGTCGCCGCGCCGCATCGTCGGGCTCGGCGTCGCGCGCAGCTTCCAGCTGCCGCAGCTCTTCACCGAGCACAGCGTCTTGCAGAACGTGGCGCTGGCGGTGGCGGCCCGCGAGGGCGTGTGGTCGGTGCTGAACCCGCTCCTGCGCCCGCGCTTCCGCGACGAGGCGGCGGAGCTGATTTCGCGCTTCGGCCTCGCCCGCATCGCCGAGGTGCGGGCCGACGCGCTCAACGAGGGCGCCCGCAAGCTCGTCGACATCGCCATGGCGGTGGCGCTCCGCCCGCGCCTCCTGCTGATGGACGAGCCGACGAGCGGCGTCGCGGCGGCCGAGAAGATGGCGATCGTCGAGACCCTGGTGCGGGTCCTGCGCGAGGCGCGCGTCACGGCGGTGTTCGTGGAGCACGACATGGAGGTGGTCGGGCGCTTCGCCGACCGGGTGGCGGTGTGGGGCCAGGGGCGGATCGCGGCGCTCGGACCGCCGTCCCAGATCCTCAACGACCCGGAGGTGCAGCGCACGGTCATCGGCATCGCACCCGTGGGAGGCGCCCATGCTGCAGCTTGAGGGAGCGGCGGTGGAAATCGCGGGGGCGCCGGTCCTGCGCGGCGTCTCGCTCCAGGTGCCGCCGGGCGGGCGCGTGGCGCTCATCGGCCGCAACGGCGCCGGCAAGACCACGACGCTGCGCGCCCTGATGGGGCTCCTCCCCCTGCAAGCCGGCCGTCTCGTCCTCGACGGGCGGGAGGCCGGCTCCGTTCCGGCCCATCACCGCGCGCGGCTCGGCATCGGCTACGCCCCGGAGGAGCGCAAGCTGTTCGGCAGCTTCACGGTGCAGGACAACCTGCTGCTGCCGGCCCAGGTCCTGAGCCTGCCGAGACCGGAAGTCTCGCGGCGGCTAGAGGCCGTGTACGCGCTCCTTCCCGAACTCAAGGACTTCGCGCCCCGCAAGGCGGCGGGGCTGTCGGGCGGCCAGGGCAAGATGGTGGCGCTCGGCCGGGCCCTCATGGTCGGCACCCGCGCGGTGCTTCTCGACGAGCCGTTCCAGGGCCTCGCCCCGGCGCTCGCCCTCCGCTACGCCGAGGCCCTTGCCCGCTTGCGGGCCGCGCTGCCCGACGTCGCGATCCTGATCACCGAGAGCAGCCCGGACCTGCTGCGGTCGCTGGTCGACACCACCATCCAGATCGAGCGCGGCGAGATCTCGGCCGCCTGACGAAGGAGATTGTCCATGAGGCTCAACGGCAAGGTCGCGATCGTCACCGGTGCCGGCGGCGGCTTCGGCGAGGGCATCGCCAGGCGCTACGCCGAGGAAGGCGCCAAGGTCGCGGTGCTCGACCTGCGCGGCGACGCGGCGGAACGCGTCGCGGCTGAGATCGGCGCGTCCGCGATCGCCATCGCGGCGGATGTCGGCAGCGCCGAGGACGTGCAGGCGGCGGTGCGGCGCACCACCGAGGCCTTCGGCACGCCGCACATCCTCGTCAACAATGCCGGCACCACCCACCGCAACCAGCCGCTGATGGACGTCGACGAGGAGGCCTTCGACCGGGTCTTCCGGGTCAACGTCAAGTCGATCTTCCACTTCGTCCGGGCCCTCGCCCCGGCGATGCGCGACAATGGCGGCGGCGTGATCCTCAATGTCGGCTCGACCGCCGGCATCCGGCCCCGTCCCGGCCTGACCTGGTACAACGCCTCGAAGGGGGCGGTGAACCTGATGTCGAAGTCGCTGGCCGTCGAGCTAGCGCCATGGAAGATCCGCGTCAACGCGCTCTGCCCGGTGATGGGCGAGACCGGCCTGCTCGAGGCCTTCATGGGCGTGCCCGACACGCCCGAGAATCGCGCCAGGTTCGTCGCCACGATCCCGCTCGGCCGGATGTCGCGCGCCGCCGACATCGCCAACGTGGCCCTGTTCCTGGCCTCCGACGAGGCCGAGTTCATCACCGGCGTCGAGATGCCGATCGACGGCGGCCGCACGGTCTGATCCGACCGGGCCCGCGCCTTCCGGTCCGGAGG
>JAEWKL010000859.1 GCA_023386115.1 Pseudomonadota bacterium | reverse complement strand
AGCCCGAGCGCCAGGGCCGGGCCGTGCGCTGCCGCAATCGCGAAGCAGGCCGCCACCAGGGCCGCCCCCGTGGTCTGTCCGAGGAGCCGCGAGGTCGCCACGATGCCGCTCGCGCCGCCGGCGCGGGATTGCGGCGCGCTCGTCATGATGGCGCGCAGGTTCGGCGCCTGGAAGAAGCCGAAGCCGGCCCCGCACAGGGCCATCCGCCAGGTGAGCCCGACGACGCTCGGCTCGGCCGGCAATGCCGCCAGGGAGGCCATGCCCAGTGCCAGGATCGCGAGCCCGATCCCGCCGAGCAGGCCCGGCGGGTAGCGGTCCGAGAGGCGCCCGGCGATCGGCGCCATCAGGGCCACCACCACCGGCCAGGGCGTCATCAGGAAGCCGGTCTCGACCTGCGAGCGCCCGAGCGCGTGCTGGAACAGGAACGGCAGCGACACGAAGGCGAGCCCCTGCGCGGCGAAGGAGCAGATCGAGGTCGCGGCCGACAAAGCGAAGAGCGGGCGCTTGAGCAGGTCGACGGCGAGCATCGGGGCCGGGTGATCGGCCTGGCGGCGCAGGAGCGCCACCCCGCAGGCGAGCGCCCCGGCGAATTCCGCCAGCACGCGCCAGAGCGGCCCGGCATGGGCCGCCTCGCCGAGGCCGAGCACGAACAGCGCGAAGGTGGCGGCGTTGAGGAGCGCGCCGCCGTAGTCGAAGGCGTGGCCGGCCCGCCCGGTCTCCGGCAGCGCGCGCCGGGCCAGCGCCAGGGCGGCGAGGCCGATCGGCAGGTTGATGGCGAACAGCCACGGCCAGGGCGCCGCCACCAGGATCAGCGAGGCCACGGTCGGCCCGAGCGCGAAGCCGACGCCGACCACGAAGGCATTGAGGCCCAAGCCCCGCCCGAGCTCGTGGATCGGATAGATGAAGCGAATCAGCGCGACGTTGACCGCCATGAGCGCGCTCGCCCCGACGCCTTGCAGGACGCGCGCGGAGACGAGCGCCGGCAGCGACCAGGCGAGGGCGCAGACCAGCGACGCCAGGGTGAACAGCGCGAGGCCCACGACGTAGACCCGCCGCTGCCCGACGATCTCGCCGAGGGCCGCGATCGGCAGCAGCGTCGCCACCACGGCGAGCTGGTAGGCATTCACGATCCAGACCGAATCGGCCGGATCGACGCCGAGATCGGCCGCGATGGTCGGCAGCGCGGTGTTGGCGATGGCGGTGTCGAGCGTGGCGAGGGCCACGCCGGCGAGCACCGCGGCCATCGCCTGCCGGCGCCGCGCCGGTGGCAGGCCCTCGCGGGCAGTCGGTTCGGGTTGCGTCATGTCCGGAGCGGGATGGGGGGAGGGGGCAGGATGCGACACCGGCCCTGAATGTGTCCCGGAGGGCCGGCTGGCAAGCCGTTTAGTGCCTCTCACAGGACGCCCGCTGCGCCGACGCCGCCACGGTGAGCGACCACGATGACCGGGCGTTTTGTAAGAGGCATTGAGGTGGGGCTTCGGTGCTGGAGTTGGATCGGCTGGGGCTGTCCGGGAGGCGCATCTCGCCCTGCAGGATCTCGGCGCGGCACAGACTGCGGCAATCCAGGAGCCGCTCGGCCCCGGAGATTCGTGTCGAACTGACGTCAGGCAGAACCGGCTCGCCGTCACCAGTGTTCGCGCGCGCAAGACGACGCCGCGCGACCGGTCTTCCTGCTGCGCCGGTACCAGCCCGGTACCGGATCGATCCTGCCGCGATCCTGCCCTCTGCGCCTGCGGCACATGGAATTGAGCGCCGACCACGTTTCCTCAAGACGCTGAACACGGGCCGGATATCGACGCACCCGCTTCCCTGCGCGCGTGAACGCTAAGCCGTGGACGACCAGCGCGGTCGTCCTTCCTGTGGCTGGGCGTTCAGGGGCGGTTGCCGTGCATCGCCATGCTCGATGTCCCTGGCTCGCGGCACGACGCCTACGACCTCGGTCTTGTCCAGCCGACCCGGGTCCGCGACCCGCGCCCTCCAGCAAGACCGCCGCGCCTCCGAACGGACCGGGTCGACGGCGCCGCCTCAGCCCGAACGGGCGTCGGCGCTGAGGCGCCGGACGCCGTGGCATCCGGACGCCTGGGCAGCGACGGGGCGATGCCAGCGCGCGAGGGTACAAGATCGCGTCTATCGTCCTCGGCCCTCGACAACGGGACGACCTGTGCACGACCACCGTCGCACCGTGTCACCGATGCCGCCGTTTGCGAGGTGCAGAAGCCCTGGGTGCGATTGCCGCGCGACACGCTGGGCTCAAACTCGCTCTCCTGCTCAGAAGACACGCTCTGACCTGCCCGGCATCCGGAATGAAGGGACCGCAGAAGCTCATCGCGTCGGGCGTGCAGGCTTGTTGTTGCTCCGGCGTGCCCCTGTCCAGCGACAATGCCGGAGATCCAAGCATCAGGACCGTCAGCCCGACGCAGGTCGCGATCGGCTTGGTTATCATCGCATCTCCTTGCCCGTGCCCTCGACCCGTCGGGGCAGGATACGAAGCTTGAATCTGCGTTAGCAACACCCATTCGTTGAAGCGGTGGAAAATCGTCGCTCAGTCATTCTGGACTCTGTCCTCGGCCGGCCATTGGTTCCGGCGGTACTGCCTCGGCATCCGCTCCAAGCGCCGGATCGGCGGTGAGACTCAACCTCAACCTCGCCTGCGATTGGTCCTGGCGCCTCGGCCGAGAGGGCAACGTGCGGGACCTCCCGACCGTCTCGAAAACAGCCGGCACGGCCGTTTCCGTGATTGCAAGCGGCTGTGGGAGGCGTTCGAGACGATCGTCCAGCGTGCATCGACCGGGGTCGACGACACCACCTGCCGCCCTCGCGCGAACCGCTGCCGGCTCATCCCCGGACGCGGTCGCTACCCGGTTCAGACCGGACCAGAACCTGGACCGGCCCGGGTTGCGAACAAGGGCCGGCAGGGGACAAGGTCAGCAGCAACAATCCGCTGCTCAGCTGTCCCGATCAGTCAAGTCCGGCACGTCGATGCAGCTACAATTGAAGCAGATGTGGTGATCCCGGAACAAAGCTAACGAAACGGTCGCGCCCCAAGGCGCTTGGAGGGACAACCATGCTGCGCCCTCGCCTCATCCCGCCCGACGACATCTTTCCTCCGAATCCTTGGGCGCTTGAGGCCACGCGCTACGATGCCAGGCTGGCGCGGGAGCTCACCGGACAGGCGGAGACGATGTTCGCCCTCTCGAATGGCTATCTCGGTCTGCGCGGGGTCGCCGAGGAGGGCACGCCGGTCCGCGAAGCTGGGACCTATCTCAACGGCTTCTACGAGCACCGCCCGATCTCCTACGGCGAGCACGCCTACGGCTTTCCCACGGTCGGCCAGAGCATCCTCAACTGCCCCAACGGGACAGCCTTGAAGCTCTACGTCGATGACGAGCCGTTCGTCGTTCCGGAAGCCGAGATCCTTTCGTTCCGGCGAACTCTCGATTTCAGGAGCGGCACCCTCAGCCGCGACGTGCGCTGGCTGACCCCGGCCGGCAAGCGCCTGCGCCTGCGCACGCTCCGCCTCGTATCGCTGGCGCATCGCCACCTCGCGGCAATCGAGTATGAATTGACGGCGGAGGACGCGGAGACGGAGGTGGTGATCTCCTCGGAACTCCGGAACGACCAGCCTCTCCTCACCGACACCGCCGATCCCCGCCTGGCAGAGGGCTTCGTCGGGCGGGTCCTGCATCCGACCGGGACGCGGTCCGAGGCGCTGCGCGCGATCCTCGGCTACCGAACCCGGAGTTCGGGGCTGGCCCTCGGCTGCGGCGTGGACCATGTCGTTGCAGCCGACGGCTGCTTCACCACGAATGCCGCATGCGACGACGACCTCGCCACGATCGTCGTCCGGGGCAGCCTCGCGCCCGGCAAGGCGATCCGCATTTACAAGTACCTGAGCTACCACTACTCGGAGGCCGCGAGCCCCGAGCAGATCCACGCCTTGACGGCCTGGACGCTCGACCACGCGGTCGAGACGGGTTTCGCGTCGATCCTCGCCAGGCAACAGCAAGACGTGGAGCGGTTCTGGGAACGGGCCGACGTGCTGGTGGAATCCGCAAACTCGCGAACGCAGCAGGCGATCCGCTGGAACCTCTTCCAGTTGATGCAAGCCTCAGAGCGTGCGGAAGGACACGGCATCCCGGCCAGGGGACTGACAGGGCGAACTTACGAGGGACACTACTTCTGGGACACCGAGATCTATGTCCTCCCTTTCCTCGCATACACGAAGCCGTTGATCGCCCGCAGCCTGCTCAAGTATCGCTACAACATGCTGGACAAGGCGCGGGCCCGGGCGCGCGAGCTCGGGCATCGCGGGGCGACCTTCCCCTGGCGGACCATCAACGGTGAGGAAGCGTCAGCCTATTATGCCGCTGGAACGGCGCAGTATCACATCAACGCCGACATCGCCTACGCGCTTCGCAAATACGTGGAGATCAGCGGGGACGAGGACTTCCTGCTGCGCTACGGCGCCGAGATCTTGGTCGAGACCGCCCGCTTGTGGTGCGACCTTGGCTTCTTCTCGGATCGCCTGGGCGGCTGCTTCTGCATCAACGGCGTGACCGGGCCGGACGAGTACACGGCGCTCGTCAACAATAACTGCTTCACGAACCTGATGGCGCGGGAGAACATGCGATACGCCGCGCAGACCGTCCGGCGTCTGGCGCGCGAGCACTCCGACAGCTTCACCACCCTCACCCGTCGCACCGGCCTTGAGCCGAGCGAGCCCGAGGCCTGGGAGACGGCCGCCGAGCGGATGTACCTGCCCTACGACGACCGGCTCAGGGTGCACCCGCAGGACGACAACTTCCTCGATCTGGAGAAGTGGGATTTCGCCGGCACACCGGAGGATCACTATCCGCTCCTGCTGCACTACCACCCTCTCAACCTCTATCGTTCACAAGTGATCAAGCAGGCCGACACGGTCATGGCCATGTTCCTGCTGAGCGACGAATTCACACCGGAGGCCAAGCAACGGAACTTCGAATACTACGACCCGCTGACGACGCACGACTCATCGTTGTCCGTCTGCATTCAGAGCATCGTCTCGAACGAGATCGGATTGAGGGAGAAGGCATTTCACTATTTCAATTTCGCCCTGGCGATGGACATGTCCGACATCGGCGGAAACATGGTGAACGGGGCGCATATCGCAGCGATCGGCGGCACGTGGTTGGCGCTGATTTACGGCTTCGCCGGTCTGCGCGATGCGCAAGGACGCATCACGTTCAATCCCTGCCTGCCCGATGCATGGTCTCGGCTGAGCTTCACCCTGGGTGTCCGCGGACGGAGGATCCGGGTCGACATCGATCATGGCACCACCACATACAACCTCCTCGATGGGCAGGAGATGGAACTCTGGCATGGCAGAGAAAAAATAGTTATTTCACCAAATCATCCGAAAATATCCCGTCCTATAAAACAACAAAATGATGGCGCCGAAATTTCATAAAGACTAGGCGCTGCCGCGACCGCTTGCTGCGAAGCTATCGGGTTGATATTGCGTTGCACAAAACACGGTCTGGATGTTGCGTGTCCCTTTCGATCAAGCGGCAACTTGAATTCCAGATAGTATGGCATGGACATTCTGTCTGCGAGACTTCGATGTCGATTCTCGCCAGTTCAGACACGGCCGTCTCGCCGGGTGCGGCCCGGCGCGACGGGATATTCTTGATCCAAGAGGCAGACCCATGAAACGCCTGATTCTCTGCATGACGGCCATGGCCGCCCTTATCCTG